>WAPD01000033.1 GCA_015520875.1 Microcaldota archaeon | reverse complement strand
CATTTCAATGATAGCAGCAGCTGAGATACCGTCTGCATCATAGTGATGCACAATTGTAGGAGACTCAAATGACAGTATCTTTTTCCTTATTTCATTTAAGTTCATTTAACTTCAACCTCAGGTCCCCAAGTTTTCCAAACGGATAAATTGTTTCGTCATCTGTAATATAAACATTGGCATCATTTATATCTTTTTTCTTTAGGTTTGGGCTTGAGAAATAAAAGGTTCTTAACACATCATTGCCAGGGCTTAACCAATTAAAAGACGGTAAAACGATCAAGTCATCGAATTCCAAAAAACAACGATATCTTCTTGCACCTCCGGTTTGCGTTTTGAAGGTTATGGCAGGATGGTCATTTCCAATAACAACTGTTTTTCCTTCTGGTTCCACATAAAGATGGCCATGGGTGATTTTATAATTTCCATAAGTGTAAATATCAACTATCTCTGCCATATCTCCGATAATTGCCTCTATGTAATTATCATGGTTTCCTTTTGTGACGATTAAATCAACTTCTTTAAAAAGCTCTTTGAAAAAGTACTTTAAAGGTCCCAGGAATTGTGTTCCAAAATCATCTTTAACATCTCCTGCCAATATAAGCTTAGAAGCATTATATTCATTGATAAGGGTTTGGAGCCTGTTTAGGATTTTTTTGGTGTGTAATTCTAAAGGGAGCCCCAATGAAAGTTCCAGTCCTAGGTGTAAATCCGCAGCAACAATAGCATCTTCCAATATCAGAGCGCCCCATGGATGGTATTTCATTTTAAAGATAGTTTTTTGTAAAGCTCTTTAAGAAGTTCCCTTCTTTCCCTTATATTAAACACATCTCCAGAGTTCATTCCATATAAAATGTTAAAGGCAAATGGGCTATAAATATCTACCGGAACATAATGTAAAGCTCTTTTTCTTATTTTTTTCAAGTAATCCAAAGCTTCTTCAACCCTTAGGTCATGGTTTATTATTTCATTGTAGGTTTCTTCTATTAAAGGATGTTCTGGATCATATTCAAATAAATTTTCAAGTAGAGAACTTGCAACACCCATCAATCCAAACCTAGGGTCCTTAACTTTGGTTATTGCAAAGGCCCTCTCAGCAATATGCCTAAATCTTAATTTAAATCTCTCTGTGTGCCTCACAGTTTCCCTCAGTATTGAGATGAATTCATCATCTGAGATGTTTAGCATTTGGTAGATTTCAGTCTCACTTAATAGAATGTCGCTAGGTGTAACTATCACAAAACCATAATCATTGAAAACCATTTTTACATCCGTACCATATTTTCTTCCGATAATAGAAGCGAATACCTTAACTAGAGCCTCGTTTGCCCTTCTACCCGCAACGCTATGGAAAATATAGAAATATTTATCTTCTTCTAAATAACGCTCAACCAAGAAGTTCCTTTGGTCGGGGACTAAAATATAGTGGGACTGGTTTTTGATATATTCGTGGATTTGTTTTGCATACTTTGGATATATTTGTAATAGGATTGCAATCTCTTCAGGGGACATATCTTGGGCAATCGTTCTAAATTCTTCTATTTCTAAAGCAACCTCATACCCTAATGGCAGAACCTCGGAAACCCAGGCAGGAACTTGTGGCTCTTTTTCAGAGGCCTTTTTTACAAACACGGTGCCGCCCCAGATTTTAACCACTTTATAGGGTTTTGAAGCAATTACAAATACATCACCCGGGGTAAGTTTCTCAACAAACCTTTCATCTAAAGATCCTAAAACCTTGTTCCCTTCAACCAATACCACATCTATTTTAACTTCGGATGGAATTGTTCCAACACCTCTGAAGAATTGGAACTTCTTCATTGCCGGATGCAATCTAACAACATCATCCACGATAATTTTAGGCCTTAGTATTGGAGAACTTCCTGTTAAATATCCAATAACTTTGTTAAATTGTTCCTTTGGTAATTCGGAAAAGGTATATGTATTATACACAATTTTTCGTATTTCTTCCAATGTGAATTTCTCATCTTGGGCGGCCATCCCAATAATATGTTGAGCTAACACATCTAATGGATTTTTTACAATTTTTGTCTTATCATAATGCTTTTCCCGGATATCTTTCACAATTATAGAATTTTCAATGAAAGTATCTGTGTCCAAAGCTAATAGAATTCCTCGGGAAACTTCATGCAACCTATGGCCTGCTCTTCCTATTCTTTGAACAGCCTTAGCAACGCTTTTAGGAGAATTAATCATAATAACTAAATCAATGTATCCTATATCTATTCCAAGTTCCAGGCTTGTAGAGGAGAATATTGCCTTAAGCTCTCCTCTTTTCATCCTTTCTTCAACTTCCAAACGCTTTGCCCTGCTTAAACTAGAGTGATGAACATCTATTGCTTCTGGAGGTAGTTTATTCTTCATCCATTGCTTTAATCTATAGGCTAAAGCCTCTGCTCCAGACCTTGTGTTTGTGAAAATTAACGTAGTTTTATGCTTTAGGACTTGTTTAGATAGATAAGACATTAATTTAACATAGATTTCCTCACTTGGGTCGTTTACAAAGTCCTCAACAACAGACTCAGAATCAACTTCAAATTGCTTCGAATAGGTGACATCTGCAACTAAACAATCCCTATTAGGACCTATTAAATAACGGGCAACCTCTTCCAAAGGATGTATAGTAGCCGATAAACCAATTCTAACAAAATCTTTAAAATGTGCCAATCTTTCTATAGATAGGGAAAGCAAAGCTCCTCTTTTATTATCTGCCAATGCGTGTATCTCATCTATAATAACCCATTCCAGATCTTTAAGGTGTTTTAACATAGAGGAGCTCAGCATTATTGTTAAAGATTCAGGGGTTGTTATTAGAATATGAGGAGGGTTTCTACGCATTTTGTCCCTTTCCGATTGCGTTGTATCACCTGTCCAAACCCCTATTTTAATGTCATCTGTTGGATAGAACCTTTTTAGAGATTCTAAAACCTCAATGAGATTTTTATTTATATCGTTGTTGAGGGCCCTTAAAGGAGACACATATAAAGCATAAATCTTTTTCTCCAATTTCTTTTGCTTATGAAGTTTTATTAACTCATCTACAACACCCAAAAATGCAGATAATGTTTTTCCAGAGCCTGTAGGGGAACTAATAAGCACATTCTTTTTTTCTATAATCTCAGGGATAGCTATTTTTTGAGGCGGGGTAAATGACCTATAAGTGGTTTTAAACCACAATGCAACATCTTCATCCAGCATTTTATAGATATCTTTATCTGTGTAAGTAGGCTCTATGCGCTTAATGGCCACCCTTTTCATATAGCATCAGGGTTTTAATGTTTATCGTTAAGTGAATATTGGATGGTTTGTAAAAGATGTGCTCAACGCTATAACATAGAATCAAAGCCTGGTCCTTGCCCTGTTTGCCATGATATATGGAACAAATTAGAGCAATTAAAAATTGAAGGTAGGGTTGGTCTTAGGATAAGCGGTTTTAATGAAGAAGATTATTTATTCAACCCTAAATCAACCTTAGCATCCGATATCAGAAGGTTTATTGAAGAAAGGAATAAAATTAAGTGGGACTATGATAATGCTGAAACCTATGTCGATATAAATCCTGAAGGATATGAATTAGAGAAGGGAGACTTGTTTTTGTTTGGAAGATATTGGAAATTGAAACCCATGATTTCGCAAAAAAGGTGGAAAAGGAAAAAATTCCCGTCTGTAGAGGAAATCATCGGAGAAGAACTCAACAAACGCTACAATTCTAAACAATATTATATGCATGCCTCTGGTAGGGAGGATGTAGATGCAATGAACTGGGGTGGCAGAGCCTTTGTTATGGAACTACAAAAACC
The DNA here is from genome assembly GCA_015520875.1 of Microcaldota archaeon. GTDB lineage: Archaea > Micrarchaeota > Micrarchaeia > Anstonellales > J096 > JAADEL01. Next base: position 2,195 of record WAPD01000033.1, on the reverse strand, counting down.
AGAACATTTCCAAGAATTTCGAGGAGTTATCGAAAAAGATGGAGTAATAGCTTTAATCTATGGCAGAGTTCCACGAAGTTTTGTTACCCTTGTTTCAGATTCCCATTTTGACAAGGAATATCTATGTTTTCATGAAGAATTAACATCCAGTGAGATAGAACAATTAGAGAAAACATTTCAAAACATCACGATAAAGCAATACACTCCAACAAGAGTAGAAAATAGAAGGGCAAGGAAATGGCGTTTTAAAAGAATATATTGGGTAAAAGCATTTCCAACATTTACTTATATAAAGGCGGATGCAGGAGCTTATATCAAGGAGCTATTTCACGGAGATAACGGGAGAACAACCCCTAGTTTTTCCGAAGTTATTGGAAGGGAGATATATTGTAAGCAGTTGGTTGTTGTTAAGACCTGGGACTTTATTTTAGATTATTTATTTAAAACACACCATATAAAGAGCGTTTATTGATCTCTTTAACAAGGTTTTTATGGTAGTTCTCTGGGTTTAGGTTATTTCCGATAATCCAAGAAAGCTTTACATAAGCTGTTTCTGGCAATAAATCTAATTCATGTCCTAAGATCCCTAATTGTTTCAATTTCCTTCCAGCCGAATAAACATTCATGTTCACCCTGCCATTTAAAGTCTGGGACGTCATTGCTATTAAAGTTCCTTTTTCTATTGCGCTTTTTAGAATTTCAAGCTTTTCTTTTTCCTTAGGATGTCCTAAATGGCCAAGACCTGTTCCTGCAATAACAACACCTTTGTGCTTTTCCAAAACGTATTGGAGCAAATCCAAGGAAAGCCCGGGATATGTATATAACAAAGCAACATTATCGCTAAATTTAGGGAGCAATTGTTCCAAATTGCGGGGAGGCAAATGAGGTTCTAAATAAGTGATTTTTCCTTCACCTTCTATCCTAACAAGCTTTCCGCCGCCAAGGGCTTTAAAAGCATCTCTCCTAGATGTATGCATTTTTCTTGCCCTAACTCCTCTTAAAACATTTGTTGAGACATCAGAGATGGTTTCATGCATTACAATAACGCTTTCTCCTATTGGCAATTGAGAGGCAATAAATGCATGTTGTATGTTCAGGAATTGGTCGGAAGAAGGTCTATCGCTAGAACGCTGAGCACCCACAAATACAGCCGGTTTAGGGAAAGATCTTATAGCAAAGGCCACAGCGCTTGCACTAAAATGCATTGTATCTGTTCCATGAAATATTATAACTTTTTGTCCTTTCTCCATCTCCTGGTAAACTGTTTTTGATAACCTTTCCCAATCTTCTGGGGAGAAATCCTCACTAAATTTCAAAGGAAATTTAATTAATTTAACAGGTTTTGGGATAATTTCAGATAGATCTTCGGAAGGATAAACGGCCCCGGTTTCATAATCTACCTTGGATAAGATTGTTCCGCCTGTTAAAATAATAGTGGTATCTCCTCCTTGATCTTCTATCTTTTTCTCTGGGACAATAGATTGGAACGGTTCTTCTTTTTCTATAGTTGATTCTTCAACAGGGATCAAAATATTATAACCGCTTTTTAGTTTTATTTGATAATGGTTATCAATTTCATTTATCAAAAGACCTTCAAATACCTTATCTTTCCATTTAATAGAAACTTTTTTCATGGGTTTATGTTTAGGTTGAAGGATTTAAAATATATTGTTAAAAATGAGAATGTGCGCATTAACTCCATGGATTTGTTAAGAGGATTTGCAATTTTGTTGATGTATTGGGATCACTGGCTTTGGGTTAATGATAAGGGGTTGATGGAAGGGAGGTTGATAACGAGGTTGGCAGAGCCTTTATTTGCCCTTTTATTAGGGTATTTTTTGGTCGGAAGGACCCAGGAGAGTTTAAAGAGAAGGTTTTTGCATTTGGTAATTGCTGCTTTGATATCCAATTTTTTCTTCTATCAGATGGTGGGGCATTTTGATATTTTAGCAAGCTTTATAGTTGTTTATATTTTGAAGATATTGGGGTTGCCTTTATATTGGCTTGGGCTAATTGGGATTTTGGTAAATGGATTTTTGCCTCAAGATATTTTCGATTATGGAGTTGGAATGGTGCTATGGCAAGTAGCCTTAGGGTCTCAGATAAGAGAGAAAAAAGGGCTAGCGATTTTATTGGGAACAGGATTTGGGGCTTGTATATTTCAAAATTTGGGAGATGCTTTGGCCATGATTTTT
>WAPD01000032.1 GCA_015520875.1 Microcaldota archaeon | reverse complement strand
GGGTGTGGCTTTTAAGGATGTTGTAAAATCCCTGGTTAACGATGTTATCATGCCACCCATAGGTCTTTTATTAGGAGGTGTTGATTTCTCAAATCTGAAATTAGTTTTAAGCACCACAGCAGAAGGAGAAGTAGCAATAAGATACGGACAATTTATCAACGTAGTGGTAGAATTTTTAATAATAGCATTTGCAGTGTTTATGATTGTAAAGATAGCAAATAAACTAAAGAAGAAAGAGGAGCCTAAAGCACCAGAACCTCCTAAAGAATCCGAAGAAGTAAAACTCCTAAAAGAGATAAGAGATGCTTTGGTAAAACCCAAGAAGACAACCAAAAAAGCAGGGAAATAATCCCTTTCTTTTTTTATTTCGTTAAAGAGTAATGCAAGACTATACTAAAGGGCCTATAATTGGCCCTATGCTTTTTTTAATGGCTCCAATTTTAGGAACACACATCATTCAACACACATACCAAATCATCGATATTTATTGGGTTAGCCAATTAGGAAAGGAAGCAATTGCTGCTATAACTGCCGTATTCCCAATATTTTTGTTTGTTCATTACATTGGGCTAAGCTTTACCACTGCTTCAAACATTCTTGTTTCACAGACAAAGGGGAAAAATGATTTACCTAAATTAAAGCACATAGTGGCCCAATCTCTCATCGCTTCCTTAATATTTGGGGTTGTTATTGCCATAGCCGGATATTTTTTCTCCCCAACCCTATTTTCCCTGTTTCCTTTAGAAAACAAAGTATACAAGTTAGCAATTATATACTTTTCAATATTAATCCTGGCCACTCCATTTAAGCTTATTTTTATGACATTTCAGGGTTTGTTGAGAGGGATTGGAGAAGTAAAAATCCCGTTTTATATAACAACAGTGGCTGGTTTTTTGAATATAATTCTGGATCCTATTCTTATTTTTTATTTTAAATTGCATGTCGCGGGGGCTGCTTTAGCAACATCGCTTGTAGAATTTCTAAGCGCATTAGCCGCATTTCTCATATTAAAAAATCATCCCAACCTAACATTCACTTTCCAAAATCTAAAACCTAACTTATCCCTACTAAAAGAGTTAATAACATTAGGAGCACCCAATTTTATCGAAAATTTAGTTCAGCCCATTGTTCAAACAATATTGACAAGCATTGCCTCTTTATTTGGAACAGTAGCATTGGCAGCCTACGGCCTCTCTCTAAGATTAAGCATATTCTCTGTGCTTCCAAGCATAGTACAATCCTATGCAATAGTTACCATGGTAGGGCAAAACAAAGGAGCCAACAAATTAGATAGAATAAAAGAAATAACAATCAAAGGAATACTATCGGGAGTTTCAATAATACTTGTAATTGGAGCTACAGTTTGGATTTTCACCCCTAATATAATATCTTTCTTTATTAACGATAGAAATGTTGTGGAAACAAGCACAAATTTCACCCGCATTTTAATCTTAGGCTGGATATTTTTTGCAATTAACAAAGTTTTGTATGGAGCATCCCAGGGCATAGGTGATACAACAACACCTATGTTAATAAATTTAGTTTATCTTCTTTTTATTAGAACTTCATTAGCTTATATCCTATCAAAAATCATAGGATTTCTAGCAATAGCATGGGCATTCACAATTTCAGATGTCATTGCAACTCTCCTCTCATTAATTCTAATAGGAAGAAAAGTATGGTCATTAGATTTAAAAGGCTCTCCTAAAGAAGCATAAACGTATGATATATTTGATATTTATTTTGTTAGCAGGTTGCTTAACACAAACCCAAGTTCCAGATGATACATCCACTTTAACTCAGCTAAACCTTCATAATAACGATAAAGTTTCTTTTATCATAACAGAAGTAAATAAAAAAATTGGAGACCTAACATTGAGGATGTTGGCATTTAATGGAACAACCCCTGGTCCCACGTTACATGTTAAACAAGGGGAAGAAATCGAAGTTAATATCAAAAACTCTTTAAATGAAGATACAATTATCCATTGGCATGGAGTTATCCCATATAATAAATATGATGGTTCTCCAGTTACACAAAACACGATAGACCCAGGAGAGAACTTCACATACAGAGTACCTTTTGATTACCCTGGGCTCTATTGGTACCATGCCCATGTACACGGAGAATCTCAAATAGAAAGAGGTCTTTTCGGAACAATTTTAGTAGAACCTAAAGATCCCAATTATTATATTTCCTACAATAAAACCGAGATTATGGCTGTCCATGATATGTTAATAGTAAACAATGATATATATCAAGGAACAAACAGACATATGAAATTCATGGGCCGTTATGGGAATTATTTATTGATAAATGGAAAAACAGATTACACATATAAAACTAAAAAAGGCGAGATCACAAGATTGATGATTGTAAATACTGCCAATTCCAGAATATTTAACTTATATTTCGGAGGATTGAAATTTTTAGTATTTGGAAGTGACCTAGGAAGATTTCAAAAACCATTTTACGCTACCAACATTTCCTTAGGTCCTGGAGAAAGATATACAATTTACCTACAGCCACAACAAGAAGGCACATATCAAATATCCCATTTAACTTCAAGAGGGGCCAAACCAATGGGAAAGATTATTGTGGAAGGTTCTGTTGAAAATCCCCCATTACCTCAAGATCTGGATTACACCTCTGATTATAATGAAATTTTAGAAAACTGGGACTATTGGTTAAACAAAGCTCCTGATTTTGAGAATTATCTAGTGGCAAACATGCGAGGAAGTGATGTTTGGAAAATTGTAAACAAGAATGGCACACCTGTTGATCTAAAACACCCATTAAAAGTAAAAACCGGCCAATGGTTTAAACTAAGAATAATAAACCCTGTGTCTATGATGCATTCTTTCCCACATCCTATGCACATCCACGGAGCCAAAATGCTTTTAATAAAGCTTAACGGTGTTCCAAATAAAAATCTGGTATGGAAAGACACCGTTATTGTCCCACCAAGAGGAGATGCAGAAATACTGGTAAAGTTTGAGAAACCTGGAGACTGGCTTTATCATTGCCATATTATAGAGCACTTATCATCAGGTATGGTCGGATACTTTGAAGTAACTTAAAAAACAATATCTTAAATAATGTTATGATAGAAGAGCTTTTCCTAAACGAAGCAACAGGCCACGATATTTACCATTTATTCAGGGTAAAAAAGCTAGCTCTCCAGATAGCAGATAAGGAGGGTGGAGACAAACAATTAATCTCATTAATAGCTTTATTGCATGAGATGGATGACTATAAATTAAACATTTTAACAGAGGAAAAGGCAAGGGAATGGCTAGAAGAACAAGGATATGAAAAAGATTTCATTGAAAAGGTAATAAGAAATGCAAAAAATATATCGTATAGCAAAGGCAAATGGGAACTATTGGATTGGGAGGGTAAAATTGTGCAAGATGCGGATAGATTGGATGCCTTAGGTGCCATTGGTATAGCAAGAGTATTTGCAACTTCATCTAAGCTCGGGAAACCCATCTATGACCCTAAAAAACCCTTAGATATAGATGCCTCTGCAATACATCATTTTTATGTTAAACTGTTTAAGCTCCCTTCTTTAATGAACACAAAAACCGGAAAGGAATTAGCAAAAAAACGCGTGCGATATATGAAAGCTTTTTTAAAGAGATTTTTCAAAGAATGGAATGGTGATATAGAATGACAGAGAAGCTTTATTTAAAAGATAGTTATTTGAAAGAGATAGAAGCAACCGTTTTAGAAAAGGATGGAAATAAAGTTATTTTAGATAGAACAATTGTTTATCCTGGAGGAGGCGGCCAGCCCATGGACAAAGGTTTCATAAATGGGGTGCCTGTTGTTAAAGTAGAGCGGGAAAAACCTTTCCATGTTTTAGAGGGGGAAGCCCCAGAGATAGGAGAAAAAGTTAAAGTAACCATAGACTGGGACTTTAGATATAGGATAATGAGAATGCATACAGCTGCCCATGTTCTAGCAAGTGTTTTTTACAAAGAATACAATGCAAAAATAACTGGAAACCAATTGGGCTATGAGAAGACAAGGTTTGATTTTAATGTGCCTGAGTTTAACCGTGAGCTTCTAGAAGAGGCTGTGAAAAAAGCCAACGATATTTTATCAAAAGATATTGAATTGAAAATCTATGAAATGCCCAGAGAAGAGGCTTTTAAAATACCTGAGATAGTAAAATTAGCCGGTGCTTTACCTCCAAACATCCCCATATTAAGAATTGTTGAGATTCCAGGGATAGATATACAAGCAGATGGCGGAACCCATGTCAAAAATCTCAGAGAAGTTGGAACAATAAAAATCCTCAAGATGGAAAACAAGGGAAAAAACAATAGGAGGATTTATTATGGATTGGAACCATGAACAATCCCAAACCTTCCCAAGTAATTGACAAATATTGGATATTTGCATTTAGAAAAAAGGGAACTTATCCAGAGGACACCCCTAATAGCGGGAAATGGTTAATATTTGTAGACCGTAAAGAAGTAGATGAAACATGGGAGAAAATTAAAAAAGCAGTAGAGGAAGGAAAACTAGGAGGTTCTGCAAAAGTCTCAACAGCAAAACCAAACCCAAATGCAACAGATCCAAACACCCATGTCATATGTGTTTATACATATGATTGGACAGATAGAGAAGATGTAAAAAGAATACGAGAAGAGCTTAGAAAGTTAGGCATTACTAAAAAGATACCTTATAAAGCAGATGAAGACACCTTAAAGGGAAGATATTCAAAAACAGGTCATAAGAGGATAAGCAAGTATTATGAATAAGGACCATTATTGACCGAGAACTCAAACCTTTATAAACATTTGTTCTTATATACAAAGGAGAGAACGGGCCGTAGCTCAACGGTAGAGCGCCCGGCTGTAGTCTGAGGTGGTTACCGGGAGGTTGGGGGTTCAAATCCCTCCGGCCCGACCTTTCTAAGGAAAACTTATAAAACATTCTAAACAATAACCTCTATGGAACTTTGGAGAGATGAAAGAGGAGTTACCATAACTTTTGAGGGAGAAGAAAATGAAAATTTAGGAATGTTAAGAAAGTTAAAACCATCTCGTTTCCATGAATACATATATTTTAAAAGAGGAAGAAAATACGTAACCGTTTACTTCCTTATAGAATACGGAGAAGTTCCGATA
>WAPD01000031.1 GCA_015520875.1 Microcaldota archaeon | reverse complement strand
TTCATAATCTATGTCTTTTTCCTTTAAATATTTTATACGGGAAAGCTCCTTTAATTGTTCATATAATTGTTCTGGGAAAGCTATTGTTTGCTTATGCAAATAAATGATTTTTCTTTTTAGCATGTTGTCAAGCATTCTTTGTTCTTCCGGTGTTAAAATAGATTTTACCCTCTTTATGTTTCTTTGTTTATAATCCATCTTGGAAATCTTCCAGAGAAGATTAAGTTCTTTTTCTCTATTCGTGGATTTTTGATGTAGTTGAGATTGCTTTGTTTCAGATTTTACTAAAACATAAATATTATCCTGAACTCTGTATATCTTAAAACCGTCTTTGGTAATAGCTTCTTTAGCTTCTTTAGATAACACGGGTTTATATCACAGGATGTTTATTTAAAGCTTAGCAGATATACCTGCTAATATAATAATCAATCCAATAACTATTGCAATGATTATGTAAATCCAAGGAAGTTTATTATCTTTTTCTTCTGAGCTATCTTCCTCCTGCTCATCCTCCTCAATCCATTCTTCATCGTTTTCCCAGTCTTTATTATATCTTCTTGGACTATATTCGGGTGTAGAAGGCTGTGGAGGTGCTTCTATTATCGCTTCCAAGGCTTTTTTATATTCTTCTTTTCTTTTTTCCTCCATTTCCTTTACATAGAGGACAAATGGTGGACATGGGTGCCCATCCTTGTTTTTCCACTCCTCCATATAAAGAAGCTCTTTGATAGTTTCTGCCTGATAATTGGGCATCCCGACCAATGTGGGCGGTAAATGCTCTTCACAAAAATAATCCTCACAATATTCACATTTGTAAACAGTGGTTTCTTTTCTACAAAGATGGTAGCTGCATTTTCCTTCTTTGGAATCCATGACATGAAGATTTTTGAGGTTTTTAAATCTTTAACTCCGCTAAATGTTCAATTGTTTGTCTAAAGGAGGGTTAGAGAAATAGGCCCTTACATTAAATTCTGGGTCCATCAGTTCTATCATGTAAAAATTAGGTCTTCTTATTAGTTTGAAATTAGGTTTGGAGAGATATTTCTTTTCAAATTCCTGGAAATTGGAGATGGTAAAATCGGCATCTCCTAGTTCAGGTCTAGTGGGATCATATTTTCTAATCTTTAACAATTTCAATGGTCCTGAAACAGTTTCCAAAGGTCCAATAAGGAAAAGAGGTCCTGTAGGAGTTTCTTTAATTATTTTTCCTATTTTCTTGGCAGCTTCTAACAATATCGCATATTCTTCAGGGCTCTGGGAAAATAAAAACCTTTTTTAACCCCTTGCCATAATAAATAGCCAACGATGGATGAAAAAGAATATGAGTTTTCAAAAACTTTAAAGAATATTAAAAAGTTGCGTGGAAGCGGAACACAATTGGTTTCATTGTATATTACACCTGGATACCCTATAGGAGAGGCTACCTCCAAAATAAGGTCTGAGATATCACAAGCCCAAAACATAAAATCTAAACAAACCCGAACCAATGTTATCGGAGCTTTGGAAAGGGTGTTAAATGCTTTAAAGAACTTTAGGGAAACACCTCCAAATGGTTTGGTGATATTCGCAGGTAATGTTTCACCAGACCCTTCAAAACAAGACATTGTGACCATAACATTAGAACCTCTACAAAAGCTCTCCCAATCCATCTATAGATGTGATTCTGTATTTTATACAGAGCCTTTAGAACGAATGTTAGAACAAAAAGATGCCTACGGGATTGTTGTGATGGATGGAAGGGAAGCAACATTGGCACTGTTAAAAGGCGTTAATTATGAGATATTGGAAAACATAGAAAGCCATGCCCATGCCAAGGTAAGAAAAGGAGGACAATCTGCAAGAAGATATGAAAGATTGATAGAAGAACAAACCGAATACTATTATAAGAAAGTTGGGGAAGCAATGGACAAGCATTTCCTTGGTAAGGTTAAAGGTGTGATAATAGGAGGTCCCGGGCCTACAAAGGATTATTTTGTAAAAGGAAAATATTTCAATTATCAACACAATATTTTGGGAATTGTTGATACAGGGTATACTGATGTGATGGGTGTTAGGGAGGTAATAGCAAAGGCAGGAGAGTTTATCCAAGAACAAGAAGCAATAAAAGAGAGAAAACTTTTAGACAGGTTTATTAAAGAAATTGTCCATGGGAATAAAGCTGTGTATGGTTTAGATAGTGTTTTAGAGGCATTGGAACAGGGAAGGGTTGGGCAAGTATTAATATCAGAGGGCCTTGAATTAAAGCATTATAAAGTAAAATGCGGAGAAGAGGAAAAGGATGGTTTTGGGTATAAGCCAGAGGATGTTTGTGAAAACGTGAGCGAGGTTTTGGAAGAAAAAGATATTCAAGATTATTTCATAGAATTAAGCCACCAATATGGTTTTGAGACACACATTATTTCCCAAAATACAGCAGAAGGTGCTCAATTTTTGAACACATTTGCAGGTATAGGGGCATTTTTAAGGTATTGAATAGCTTTTTAAAGCCTTTATCTCTGAATATATTATGCTTAATCTTTATGCTATAGGAGTTGGTGGAGCCGGTTGTAACATGATAACACGTTTAAAGCTCAGGATGGGCAACGATGATACCATAAAAACAATAGCCCTCAACACAGATGCTAAGCACTTGCAACTGGTAAAAGCAGATAGAAAAATTCTATTGAGAACAAGCTCTTTAATAGGGCATGGAACAGGCGGAAAAGTAGATGTAGGAGAAAGGGCAATGAGTGCCACCATAGACAAAGTAATGAGTGCTATTGAGGATCCTGATATTGTGTTTATAGCTGCTGGTATGGGTGGTGGAACAGGTACTGGTGGTGCTCCTGTTTTAGCCAAACACATAAAGTCCCAATATCCAGATGCCATTGTTTTAGGTGTGGTAACATATCCTTTTCAGATAGAGAGGTCTAGGTTAAAGGTGGCAAGGCAGGGAGTTTATAAAATGTTAGAATATGTTGATACCTTGATTTTAATCGATAATAATAAATTGTTGGAATATAATCCCAATTTGCCTTTGAACGAGGCATTTGCTTTAGCGGATGATGTAATGATTAAAGCAATAAAAGGCATTACAGATACTCTAGGAAGAGGATCTCTAATAAATATAGATTATGCTGATTTAAGGGCATTGATGGAGAAAGGAGGTTTAGCAATGATTTCTCTTGGAACAGGCAGCGGCCCAGAAAGGGTTTATCAAGCAATAGAGCACACTCTAAACCATCCTCTGGTTGAGGTGGATTATGAGGGAGCAAAGGGGGCCTTAGTCCACCTAGAAGCAGATGATTCTCTAACAGTAGATGAGGCAATGAAAATAGCCGATGAACTAACCAAGGGCATTTCTGAAGAAGGAGAGGTAAAACTCGGTCTTAGAATAAACCCTGAGCTCTATGAACAAATTAATGTTACATTAATAACTGTGGGTGTGAAATCCCCTCAATTGTTGGGACATGAAACAATAGAGGAACATTTAAGAGAAGTTGGAGATGTAGATATGCTTGATCACATATGATTAATCTTAGGGAAATAATAGGAAAGTTTTTGGAAAAGCCCATAGTAGATGAGAGCGATATTCAAGATTTATTAAGAGAGATACAAAAAGCTTTGTTAAAAGCGGATGTAGATGCTAGAACTGTTTTTGAGATTACAAATGAGATTAAAGAGAAGCTAAAAGAAAAGCCAAAGCATGTTTCTTATAAAAAATATATTTTGGAATTGCTATATAAGAAGCTTGAAAGCTTATTAGGAAAAAAGTATCAGCCTTCTATAAAGCCCCAAGTTATCATGCTTGTTGGTTTATATGGTTCGGGAAAAACAACAACCGCTGCTAAGCTCTGGCATTATTTTTCCAAAAGGGGACTAAGCACCAAAGTTGTTTCATTAGATTATGAAAGGCCTGCAGGACAAGAGCAATTGAAAACCCTTGTTGGAACAGCATATTCAACAACATTTGAAAGGGAT
>WAPD01000030.1 GCA_015520875.1 Microcaldota archaeon | reverse complement strand
ATGGAACAAGTTCACCAGCCTCCTCTAGATCCTTTAGAAGAAGAGGCTGCTCTAAAAGACCCACAACCACCTCAACAAAAAGAAGTCAACCCTCTGGATGAGGAAAAAACAGAAACTCCCAATATAAAAGAAGATGTAAAGGGGGAAAACCCAGAATCTTTTGGATCTATTTCGGAAGTTCATGATACCTTAGAAGAAGTTGATAGATTAATACAACAAGGGAAATGGAATGAAGCGTATGAATTGCTAGACAACGTATTAAGACGTAGGTTACCTAAATTCTAAGGAGCTCCCGCCCCAAACCAGAGACTACCTCACCCAAACTCTAAAAAATCTCCAAAATCTATTTATACAACCCCATCTAAACCCATCCCAGGAGCAGGTTAAAACTCCTGGAACTCTTGATACAAGGCTTTACAACTAAACCCTAAAGCTTAACAATTCCTCTCCAAGGCCATCTTTAACATAGCAAATTCCCTCAACCACAGAGACATCATTTTCCTTAAGGGTTTCTATCCACTTAGATTCACTTCCAGGCTGAAACCAAACCTTTTTTATCCCTAGCTCCAAAATCTCTTTTATAATATTTTCCTGTTTCCCCGCCGGTATAACCATTATAACAACATCAGGAACTTTCTCACACTCTTTCAAAGACCCACAAGCCTGAACACCTTCTATCACAGGTTTTTTAGGATTTATGGGAAAAACCTCATAACCATCCCTTAACAAATGAACAAACAATCTATAACCATATTTTTCAGGATTGGTGGAGGCCCCAACAACAGCCAACACATTTCCTTTATCTAAAAAATCCTTCATGCCTCCATCACCAAGGATGAAATCTTCCCAATATAGATAACGGTTTCTCCTGTGGATTTAAAGGTTTTTCCAATTCCGTTTTTAACTTTCACCTTCATTCCAGGAGTTAAGAATTTTGCCCTTTCCGAATCTATATAAATAACACCTTCTTTTCCTTCAAAATCTTCCACATAAATCATTGCCAACTTCATTTTCTTTCTTCCTTGTTTTACTTCCCTAACCTCTATCCTTTTTATTATCAAATCTCCTGTATCAATTCCCCTCATCTTATCCTTTATTTTACTAATATCAACAACCCCTTTCTTCAAATGGTATCTCTTGAAAGCCTCATACAATAAATTCAATTCCTTCTCAACAAAAGCCTTTATTAACTTAAACTCCTTCTCAACAGCCTTCTCATTACCTCTATGAATATACAAAGCATCATATAACAATCTTAAAAACGTAGGTTTTATATCGTTAAAAATCATAGCCTTTTCATAGATCTTGTATTCTTTTTCCAATTGCTCCAATTCTTTTAAAATCAAATTAGTATCTTCGTCTGTTAGTTCTTGAGTCTCCTCTTTGGAAGAAGTTGTTGGTAAAATATTCTTGAGCATATCCAAAAATGTATGCCTTTCTTCCTTTGTTTGAACCTTTTCTTTAATAATCTGTTTCTTTTCATCTGTTAATTGGCTCTTCTCTAGAACATCTTCTAAGACTTTGATTTCTTCGGTTTCTTGCTCAGGAGCACTTTGCTGATATTTGGCGATAATGCTAGAAATCTCTTGGATTTCTTGTTGTGTTTTAAGAACTTCTTTTAATTGGTCTGCTTTTTCTCTTGCTATCTTGGCAACTTCAGGGTCTTTATCACGGGAAAGTTCCAATAATGCCAATAATGCTCCAATATCAGGATATTTGGCAAGCTCTTGAGCAGCTTGCTTTCTTACCTCGGGGTCTTCATCAAAGCTTAAAGAAATTAAACGGTCTAGTTCTTTTGCCATATTTAATATTTTAGAAAGATAGGGGTTTTAAGCTTAGCACTTTAATTCTTCCCTTAATTTACTTAAAACACCTAATTGTTCCTTGTATTTAATGAAGTTTTCCACTTCTGTTAATTTAACCCATCTATAGGTTGAATGCTCATGCGAAATCTTAATAGGCCTTTTTTTCATAAACGCTAAAAATAAATCCACCCTTTTCTTATCTATTCTATTTTTTCCCGTTCTTACAAAATATTCTATATAATAGGTTTTATCGGTAATTTCCAATTCTGAAATCTCTATGCCTGTTTCTTCTTGCAGTTCCCTTGTTGCAGCCTCTTTTATATTTTCTCCTTCTTCTATATGCCCTTTTGGGAAATCCCAATGACCTGCTTTATTCTTTATTAACAAAATCTCACAATTCTCCTTATCCACAATTAAGAATCCTGCTGACCTTATCATATCTTCACCTCTTTTAGTAGGGCAGGCAGCATAGGTAGCCAACAGGGTTACCCTACCCGACCTTAGGGAATCTGTCAGGAGGTGATCCTTCCCAAACAAGCCTGCCTACCTTAGGGCTGCTCATAACGCCTGACCCGGTTCAGTAGACAAGCTTATTGGGAAGGGCCTCCGTCATCCATATCCGCTAAGGAGGGTAAAGGGCCCTGCTGACACCCTATGCCTTCGGCCCGCTAAAGGGGATCTTGCGGAACAGGGACCCCTAGCCCCTACCTAGCCTGCCCTGTGCTATATAATAAGTCAGGTTTTTAAAAACATTATCCCTTAGATAAATAGAGAAAAGGGCCCGTGGTCGAAGGGCTAAGACGCCACCCTCACACGGTGGAGATTCCAGGTTCGAATCCTGGCGGGCCCACTATCGTTAAAAATGAATGCTTTAATGTTAATTCGTGGAAAGAACAAAAAAAGTATATCTATGCTTTTGATCCTATCATAAAGAGAAGGGCTGTGTATATGGTTGTTAATGACTGGGCAATATCTTTGGTCACAGGACATAAATTTGTAAAGGAAAAAAATAAATGGCAAAGATAAATCCATCTGATGGAGCCTTAGATAAGGAAAAAATACAAAACCTTTTTAACCTCTTTTACACATAAAACAGTTATGAACGTATTTAAAGAACCTATTCCACAAAAACCTGTAGAAAAGGACACTAAAGTAGAGGAAACTAAAGAGAGAACTGGAAAAGGAACCCATATTATAACCACAAAATGGGATATTTCAAATAGTTTGGGAGCCAAAATAGTT
>WAPD01000029.1 GCA_015520875.1 Microcaldota archaeon | reverse complement strand
GTATAAACCTTATATAACTGCCGATGATTGGGACTATGAGCAAATATCTGTTGTTTTTAAAGATAGATTAGTTATGATCTTTAGGGCTGAGAAATCAGAACAAATTATAAAAAGAGCAATTAGAACCTTCTTTTCTAAAAAACCTGTGACCATTGAATATTTTATCTATATTGTGATAGAGAAGCTTTTGTCCGAATATTCGGGATTGGTAGATTTCATAGAATTGAAAATCCGAGAGTTGGAAAAACAAATAACCGATCCTGAAGCTAAAATAATTGAACAAGCCTATGATATTAGGGATTTAATTTTAGATATTAAACAAATCTTGGCAGGATATAGGGATGTGGTTTTTGCTTTGAAATCCAATCCAAGATTTGTAAGGAAAAAAGATATTTTCTATTATATTAGGGATTTGTATGAAAAGGTAAGCGATATCTACAGAGATGTGGAGAATTTGCAGGAAAGAACAGCAAACCTCATGAGCGTTTATTTGTTATATGCAAATATTGCTTTTGGAGATACTATGCAAGTATTGACTGCTTTAACAACAATATTCTTACCTATGACGTTAATTGCTTCCATCTATGGAATGAACTTTAGGTTTATGCCTGAGCTTTACCATCCTTTAGGATACTATTTTGCATTGTTTTTAATTTTTGGTGTTGGAATAATTGCTTATATTATTTTAAAAAAGAAAAAACTTGTCTGATAGCTATTTAAGCCTTTAAAATAATGGGTTTGTGGATTTGATAATTATCGAAGGGTATATATCAGGCCCCTTACTACAGAAACAGGAGAAAAAACAAAAAAGAACTAAACCTTCAAATACTTAGCTATTATTTCTGCTAAACCAGCAGTGGAGCTTGTTCTTATGTAAACCTTTGCAGGACCCCTTATTCTAAATCCAACACCTTCTCCTCCGAACAATGCAGATTTAATCCCTCTTGCCAAATATATCTTTTCCATGTTTGTTGTGTTCGTGGCCAAGAAATTAGTATTGTCTACAATTGCTACTTCATTATTTCCCAATTCAACTTCAACAATGCCCCCTTCTCCGCTTACATATAACATTCCTGTTCCACTTGCCTTTAAAAACATCAATCCATATCCTGCCATCATAGCGCTTAGACCTCCGAATTTAGCAGATACATCTATATCTCCTGTATGGGCTAAATAAGCTCCATCTCCTAGAACATATTCTTCCCCTTTTAATTCTATTTCTTTTATATCTGCGGCCATTGCAGGTGCCAGATATATTTCAGTAGGGCTATCTTTTGCTATCAATTTATTGATCCAGGCACTTTCCCCACCTGCAACCATTCTTAATGCTCCGCCTATTAAACCCCCTCTCATAGAACTATCTATCTCCACATCTCCTTTAGAACCTAAAAAGGCTCCAGGCTCTGAAAAAATGTTTTCATTCTTTTCCAAAGTTGCTTTCAAAACCTTTCCCACACCCAATTGTAAAATTTCAACTTTCATAACTCTTTTAAATCCATACCTATTTATAAAGCTTGATGCAACATATCTTTGGGTATAAAGACAATCTCAAAAAACCTGTTTATAATTGGTTTCCTTACAAAGAGGGTTTTTCCTACAAATTGGTTGATTATGTTTGGGAAAGGGTAGGGAAACCTCCCTTTATTTCAGACCCTTTTATGGGTAGTGGAACAACCCTACTAAGGGCAAAAGAACTTGGAATAAACTCCTATGGAACAGATGTAAGCCCTTTGGCCTATTTTGTTACCTATACTAAAACCAAAAACTGGAATTTTACAGAAAAGGATAAAGAAGAGGTCAAAACTCTATCTCTAAAAAATATAGAAGGAGAAGTAAACATTCCTTTTGAGTTATTTCCATTGGAAAGGGCTTTCCCTCCGAGAAATTGGCAAGCATTGAAAAAGCTAAGGTGGTGGGTAGAGCAAAAAACCGAATTACATCTATTAGCTTTAATAACTTCGGCAATGAAATGTTCTTTTATATATAAGGATGGTGGGGTCTTAAAAATAAGAAAAAGGCCTGTTCCAGATCTATTCAAAACCTTTAAACGCACTCTCTTAAGAATGATGGACGAAAGTTCTCTAATAAAAGGTCCTGAACCTGAATTAGAACTAAAATCCGCACTAGAATATAATAAAAAAACACCTTTAATATTAACATCACCACCTTATCTAAACAACATAGATTACACAAAGGTTTATGGCGTTGAATTAGCCTTATTAACACTTTCAAGAAATGTTTCCAATATAAGGGGGGAAATGATGGCCTCGTTTATAAAAAGAAAAACCCAGTCCCAAGGTTCTATCCCTATAAAAGAAGCCTATTTTCAAGAATCTAAAATAGCCTTAGAGCGTTTTTATGAGAGCTTAGAAGAGGGTGGTTTTCTTTATTATAATATAAGCAATTCAATTTTAAACGGAGAATATATAGAAGTTGATACTATGCTAATGGAACTAATGGAGGAGATAGGTTTTAAGGATGTAAAAATAGTGAAAAAAATACTAAGAAATACAAAAATAGATGGAAAGATTTACAGGGCCCGTGAGTCCCTTATAGAGGCCAAACGTTAGATGTCTATGTCCTCTATTCCTAGCTCTTTTTTTAACTCTCTATAGCGATTTCGGATTGTTACTTCTGTTACGCCTGCCACATCTGCCACTTCCTTTTGCGTTTTCTTTTTACCCTGTCTTGCTGCCGCTATGTATAAAGCTGCTGCAGCCACTCCTGTAGGCCCTCTTCCAGATAATATTCCCTTGTCTAATGCCTTTTTAATTATCTCAATAGCCTCTCTTTGCACTTCTTCATCTAATCCAAGCTCGGATGCAAACTTTGAAATATAGATGCTAGGGTCAGATGTTGGAACATTTAGATTAAGTTCCCTCTTTAGGAATCTATAAGCTCTTCCAATTTCCTTCTTTTCAGAGCCACTAACTCTTGCAATATCTTCCAATGTTTTAGGTATTCTCTTCATTCTACAAACAGCATATACTACGGCTGCTACAACGCTTTCAATCAATCTTCCTCTAATTAGCTCTTTTTTAACAGCCTTTCTATATATATAAGCAGCTTCTTTTGCCACGCTTTCAGGCAATTTCAAACTAGAAACCAACCTATCCAATTCTGTAAAAGCGGTTGCTAAGTTCTTTTCAAAAGATGTAGCGATGCTTATTCTCTTGTGCCATTTCCTCATCCTTTGTATTTGGGCCTGATTTTTGGCAGCTATCTTTCCTCCCCTTATGTCTTTATTATATTGGTCTATTTCTGTTACAAGACCTTTGTTGGGTTTTAAAATATTTAAACTACTTCCACCTCTTGCCTTTTTATCCCTTTGTTCTGTGTCAAAGGCCCTCCACTCAGGTCCATAATCTATCAAATTCTCACTAATAACCAATCCACAATCTCTACAGATAATCTCTCCTCTTTCAGGATCCCAGACCAGGTTCGTACTTCCACATTCAGGGCATACCTTTACTTCTTCATCAGCTTTTTTCTTCTTCTCTTTGGGCATTCTCCCACCGTTAGGTTTATAACCCTTTTTATAGGAACCTTAACGTTTAAAAATCTTTCCCCAATTAATAAGCTCTTAATTCTCCGAAAAAACAAAAATCAAAGAAGATAAAAATTTATTCTTCTTCTATCTCTACCAAACTTTCCAAAGTGGTAAACTCTTCAACAACAGGCTTTCCTCCAGCAGCCTTCCTTTTCTCTCTTCTCTTTTCTTTTTTAGCCTGTTCTATCTTACCATTTAATTCTTCTATTTGTTTTTCTAACTCTTCTTTTTCAACCTTCAAAGCATCATATTGGGCCTCCAAAATCTTTAACCTTTTCCTTGCCTCTAAATAAGGTCTATATTCTTCTAACTTCTTCTCTATCTCTTTTAATTTATTCAGGTATTTTCTCTCTGCCCTTGCATGGGGCGCTGATGTTATTTTATATTCTAATTTCCTTCTAGCTCTCATTAAGCTATCTACTCTATATTCTTGGGCTTTTTTAGCCAGCTCGCTTAAAACCTCAATTTCCTTCTCTATATACCCAAGGTTTGTAACCACTTCTTTTAATCTCTTCAGAAGTTGTTTTTTCTCCACAATAAGGCCCTTTAGATCCATGTAACTCACTACTTTAAGTTAGTGTAGAAACCTTTTTATATCTTATTATAAAGCGCATATTTTAGAAGCTCTTTTTCATGGTTTATATTATCAGAAAGACCTTTTTCCAGATATTTCAAAGCTTTTCTGAGCAATTTTTCAGGAGTTAACCCTGTTGTATCAATATGAATAATCTTAGAATAATTTTCCTCAGCATATATCGTAAAATAATCTAATAGCTCTGCCTCTATGTTCTCTTTAATCTTCCATTCTGGGTAATTCCTTTTTTTCATCCTTCTTTTCAATGCCCTTGGAGAAGCATGCAACACTACCATCACATCTAGTTCCAATGGAATCTCAGCTATTAAATGGCTCTCCACAATAACATTATCTTTCAATAAAGGTTTCAATGTTTTTTCCAATTCCTTTAAATCAACCTCCGTCCCTTTGACAAGCTTTTTCACATCTATATATCTATATTTTAAATGTTTGCTTAACAATTTAGCCAACGTTGTTTTTCCTGTCCCCGGAGTTCCTGTGATTCCTATTTTCATTTCTTTTTCCTTGCCTTTATCCTCTCCCTTATCTCATATTCAACCATTCTAAGGTCATCCATCAATCCACTTTTGAAAATTATTTCATAACCATCTTTTCCGCTTGTGTTAATAAATAAATTTCCCGTTCCCAATAACACATTTAACAAATTTCTAGTTATTTTAAAATCTGTAATTGTTTCATATGGAACCTTGGAACTTTTCCAAAATAAAATTC
>WAPD01000028.1 GCA_015520875.1 Microcaldota archaeon | reverse complement strand
TTATACAGTTTTTTGAAAACATATGGTGGTAAAGGTATTATAATTGAAACAGAAACTAAACCATTAAAAGAAAATATTTTTCAATTAGAACCATGGTGGATTTAACATTTTAAAACATTTTTACACACATTATAAATGATGGAGGCGCTCAAAAGAAAATCCCCTATCGATGGAAAGAGATTTTTAAGGTTCAAAGAAATACATCTCCCTGAAGGAAAACTTCCAAGTGTCTTAAAGATAGATGCTAAAGGACCTTTGCCCGATGGACTGTTTTTACCCTATGATGCTCATTTGGAGATAATAAGTGGAAAGAGCTTGGAAATTAAGGGGAGAGACTTATTGTTACACACTAAAGGAGCTCCTACACTCTCTATGTTGGGGATTGGAGAGTTTAGACGGGTTTTGAACCATCTTCAGAAGGTTAAAGAAAGGGAGGATGTTATAAAGGAATTGCCCAAGCTTGTTGATTACAATGTCTCCTTAATAAATCTAACATATGACAATGACCTTAAACAAAATGTTACAGTTGCTGATAGTTTAACTGATATGACAGTAAGCTTAGGTCTTGAAATAATGGGAGATAGTTCCCAGAATATAAAAAACCAGATTATTGAAGCTCTTTATCTTCTTCAAGATGCATACAATTTAGTTGTATTAACATCTTTGTACAATGAAACAGAAAATTTAAGATTGGTTGAGAGGTTAATTAAGGAAAAACCTTTTGCGGATGTTGAATTAGTATTAACACCTGTAAAAGTGCAGAAAAGGAAGGAAAAACTAACAGGCTTATTCAATGAGCTTTCCCATGAGGCTCAGTTGGAAATGCTAAAAGAGGGTTTGAGGGAAAAGTTTGAATCAGCTTCAGAAGAGAACTTAAGAACTTGGGATACTCTGGGAGGATTGGATAAATTAAAGCCTAAAATAGAGGAACTTGTAAACATTATAACAAGCCCTAACCTAAGGGAGAATTTAAAACATTTGAAAGAGGGATATTGGAAAGATAAGATATTGAGAATTGTGTTAGGTTTCTTTGGACCTCCTGGAACAGGAAAAACATTGGCAGCAGAAGCCTTTATCTCTGAATTAAATAGGAAAACAGATGGAGACGTGCACTTTTTATTGTTATCACCAGCCGATATAAAAAGTGTGTGGCACGGCCATACAGAGAAGACAGTTAAAGCTCTTGAAGAAGTGTTAAACGAGAAAGCCCAAGAATTGAGCTTCAATGATTGGATGGTGGTTGTAATAGATGAGGCAGAAACATTATTCCGTCCCAGAAATCTATTAAATGAAATTAGCACATCTGTTGTCGGACAATTTTTGCAAATGCTCTCTGGGATCTCTAACAAAGATTTAAGGGGAAATGTTATCTTTATTTTAATCTCAAACCACCCGGAGCAATTGGACCCAGCAATAGTAAGTAGAATTAAATATAAGCTAGAGTTTGATTTCCCAACACAAGAAGAATTAGTAAATGTGTTTAAAATCATATTAAATAGCTTTATTAAGGATTTGGAAGTTGAAATTAAGGTTAGCGAAGATGATCTAATTGAAGTTTCTGAAAAAGCTGTTTTACAATTGAATGGTAAGCAGATTAGTGGGAGAGATGTGGAATCAATCGTGCAACATGGAATGCTTGAGATGTTAGCTCATGAAGACCTATCTCAAGGCTTAACCAAGGAAATGATAGAGAAATATCTCTTAGAATCAGCAAAAGAATATGAAAAATTTGAAACAAAGGAATCCTTTAAGTTGCTCTTTGATGATTTAGGGACTATTTAATTGTAATCGCTATAGAACCGTTCACAATTGTCACAATACCTTCTCTTAGTGGAGTTTGCACTAGTGCTTTATCTTTTCCCACAATATAGAGATCTTTATAGATGTATGCTTTGCCGAAAAAGTCTTTGTATACCTTTACGTTTAGCCCTTTGTAATTGGTTTCCCCTTCATATTTTAAGTTCTTCATAAGTTCTTTTGTCATAAGAGGTCCATTGTCGCTGATGTCTTCAAATGTTCCATCGTCCTTGTATACCATACCAAACATACGAGCCTGATCTTCTGGATCTGTTGTATAGAATGATCTATCAGAAGTACAATTGTCCATTCTACAAGTTAAGAATTTCCAATTGGTGTAATCAAATATATATCTTCTTTTATAATATTGGTTACAATTTGGTTCGTTGTAACAGGAGACATTTATTTCCAGTCTAAATTCTGGTGGATCTTTTTTGAAGTTGTAATAAGCATACCATTCCCTTTTTATGCTTGGCTTTACATTGGGTTTTGTTACTGTGGTGAATGTTACAATTATTTCTTTGCCCTTTACCGGAGCTGTGTCTAGAATTCTTTCATATTCCTCTTCGTAGTTATCTTCGGTGTCCATATAGCTATCATTATATTCATAGCTATCGTTGTAATATTCTCTGTAATCACTTTTAACATTTACCACACATCCGGCCAAGAAAAGAAGTGCTATCAAAGAGAAGGCCCATATAGGCTTCATATTTAAACATATTTTTGATAGGTTTAAAAAATTATTTGACATGTGTCAGTA
>WAPD01000027.1 GCA_015520875.1 Microcaldota archaeon | reverse complement strand
TTTTATCTCCTAACACTCTAATTTGAATATCCAATTCTTTCAATTCCTTATCTAGATTTTTTATTTGCTCATCCAATTCATTCAATTGAGAATATTTTTGCTCATATTCACCTTTTAGCTTTGCCAAACGTTCCCTTTCTTTAACTATATCTCCAAAGGATTCCAAATAGTGTTCTAAAGAGGTTTTTTTCTCCTCCAATTTCTTTTTCCTTTCTTCCAATTCCGTTATTGCCTTGTTTATCTTTTCAAATTCCTCCATATTAACTGCCCTTTTTATTATTTGCAATTGTTGTTCCAACCTAGATTTTCTCTCCCTTAATGTTTGGACATATTCTCGATGCTCATACAGAGACCTATTTAATTGTTGTTTCTCCTGTTCCAACCTAGAGATTTCTTCTTCCAACTGTTTCAATACTTTGGTTGAGGAAATAGCTTGATGGGACTTACCAACGCTTACAACTCCTGATTTTTCGAAAAATTCTCCTGCCAACGTTACCATTCTATATTTTCCAACATAGGCTTTAGCCTCATCAAAGTCCCTAACCAACACAACATCCCCAAATACATAATCTATCACTTTTTGGAATTTGGGATCAGATGATATATAATTTTTTAATCTTCCCAATCCAACATTAACATCTGGAATATATTCAACCATAAGTTCTCTTAGAGGAATTATAGAAACGCGGCCCAATCTACGAGACCTAAAAATTTGGGATAGCTTTTTTGCAACCTCCAAATCCTCTACAACAATATTCAACAATCTTCCGCCCATTGCATCTACTGCCTCTGCATATTTAGGGTCGAATTCTATTAGATTTATAACAAGGTCATAGATACCAGGAATAGTATTTCTAAGCTCTTTAATGAAATCTCCCAAGCTAGATCTAACAGCATACGCTCTTAACTCTCCTTGTTTCTTTCTAAGTTCGCTCAGTTTTTCATCCAGTTGTTTTAACTTTTGTGAATATTCTCTTTCTAGGTTAAAGCTCTCTTTTATTTTTTGGTTTATTTTGGAGAGCTCTTTATTAATCTCCTCTATAGAACCAAATTCGCTTGTTAATGCTCCAAGAGATTCCTTTTTTCCTTTTAAAGCTCCCAATCTTTGCTCTATTTGAGAAAGCTCTTGTGATAATTGGGAAAGCTCATTCAATGCTTTGTCTATCTCCTCATTTTCTTCCTTTTTTGTAGCATATCTTTCCAGAGATTGGACTTCTTGTGCAAGCTGCTGCCTTTTTTCCAACAATTGTTTATGCAATTTGCTTTTCTCAAACCTTATTGTTTCCAATTCTCTTAATTGAGACCTTTGCTTTTCCAACTCTTCTTTTTCCTTCTCAAGCTCAGCATAGAGCTTTGCCCTTTCATTATTAGTTAGTTCTTGAGAAAGCTTTAATTTCTCCTCTTCTATTTCCTTTATCCTTTGCTTAATCCCCTCTATTTGGGATAAAAGCTCTTCCCTCCTTTTTCCAAGTTCCAAAATCTCTTCTTTTTCCTTTTTCAAAATAGCCTCCTTCTCTTTATACCTTTTATATGCAATAGATTTTTTCAATAGGTCAATTCTTTGTTTTAAAGAGAGAAACTCTCGTGCCCTTTCAGCTTCTTTTTCCAATTCTTCTAACAATCCCAATTTCTCTCCTAATACTAGGGAGATTTCATTTATTCTCTGGTCAACAAAGGAAATCTCTTTCATAGCCTCTTCTTTCCTTAAATCAAAGTGTATTGTCCCAGCACCATCCGCGAAGAATTGTTCTCTATCTTTTTTCCCCATTGAAACCAATTTATCTATCTGTCCTTGTAGAATAAATATTCTTGAAGAATTGGTTATTCCTTGAATTGCTAAAAACGATACATATTCGCTCCTTGGAACCTTTTTACCATTTATTTTATAGAAAACTTTGTCATTGTGGATTCCTCTAATGAGTTCTACTTGATCTCCTTCTGGTGTTTCAAAGATGCCTTTAACATAGGAATCTTTAGCTCCTCTGTAGACTAGATCTTTCGAAGATTTTGCCCTTAATTGTGTTAGGGATTTTTCCCCTAATAGAAATTTTAAAGAGTCACAGATATTACTTTTCCCAGAACCATTTGGTCCTATGATAACATTAATATCTGGATTGAAAACGATTTGAGCGCGTTTGAAGGATTTAAAGTTATATAATTCTAAATGTTTTATTCGCACCTCTTATATCTATTTAAAGGGCTTTTAAAATGTTACCTCTAACGGGCTCCAAATGAACCCCCTCCAGAGAAACCTCCAGAACCTCCTCTTCCACCCCTCCTTGGGAATGTGGATACAACTCCATAGTGGTATGTGCGATGCAATCTACGAAGGGTGTTTAGGTTTAGCTTGTTCTTCAAACCTGCTTTCTCTAAAAGGAAATCTTTTAGATTATCTTTAACATCAAGGGCATATGCATATGTTAGCCATGAGCCCCACATGTGCTTGTCTTCAACATCGTATTTTTTGATTAAAGATTCGTTGTTTAAGAGGTTTTTAAAAGCATCCCAGAGCTTTCTTTCCCGATAAATAATTTGGGACTTGTATCTTCCAAACACATGGAAAATCGGAGATAACAATATAGGGAATCCGCCAAAGGCTATAACAGAAAATGATAACATAAACGGAGTCATTGCATTATCTAATATTGGCAGCCCAGTAATAAAATCAACAATCCACATTATTACTAACCAAACTACTAAAAATCCCATGGAATAAAGCCATGCTTTTGTTGCCATTATGAAACCTTTATCATCATAGTATTTTTTATAATTCTTCAGAATATATTCATTGGTCTTTTTATAAAGTTCTTTTATATCTCCTCTTGTTAGCTCCCCCTTTAGCAATTTAATAGCCGCTTCAATGTAGTCTTTTTCCAATGGGTCCAAATAATCGAAACCTTTTTTCTTTTTTATCTCTTTTTCGCTAATTTCAATAGCGTCTTTTACAACACCATTCACCAGTGAAACCTTAAAGGCATCCAACATTTTGCCTATCACTAATCTATCATAATATCTGGGGTTTTTGGAATCAGTTCCAGTGGCAACAGGTCCTGAGAAAAAGAATAGAATATCCAATGGACTTCGTTTAGAATTGGGGATAGAATGGTATGTTTTTGGGATTCCATTAACTTTATATTCTTCTCC
>WAPD01000026.1 GCA_015520875.1 Microcaldota archaeon | reverse complement strand
TCGGAGATGTGTATAAGAGACAGACCTTATTCTATATAATATTATAACTCCGATAATGTTCAATTGGAATATTTACAATATAAGTGCAAATGGAATTTCTATCTCAAGATTTACGCAACATGGAATACAGTTTGCCAATGCAGTTTATGATGGATATTTTGCAAATATTTCGATTTCCTTAGGTGATGTAAGTTCTGATGGCATTTCTATGTACAATTCCAGAAACCATTATTTTGACAATATTACTATTACAGGAACGGGTACAGGAGTTATTGCAAATTCCATAGTAAATGTTACATTTAACAATTCCAATATATTTAACATTCCAGGATCTTGTATTTATTTGCAAGGAATAAATCGTTTTTACTTAGATTACTCTAATGTCTCCCAATGTTACAGAGGACTTTATGCAGAATCCTCTAACAGAATTTATCCTACAAATTCCCAATTTTTTGACAATACTCAAGCAGTATTTGTAAATAACTCACGAAGATTTATAGCCCGAAGAAATTTATTTTATAATAATTTAGATTTTCATTGTAACTTCACAAATTCCTACTGGATAACGCTTAGAACAAGCAACAGACTTTACAATAGCTCTCTGGGGTGTGCTTTTGAAAATACAACTTTGATAAGGTTGACTCGTACTTATTTTTACAACCATACAAAAACCACAGTATTCCAAAATTCCACTGGAACAATTAGATCCTCGTTATTGCAAAATACAAGCATAGGTGTTTATGCCAATAATTCTTATATTAACTTCACAAATTCAAGAATCTATGATTTTTCCCAAGCCATTCTGTTCTATGGCTCTAATTCAACATCTCAAAATTTAAGGACCTATTATGGAGGTGTTGCCTGGAATGTTTATGATAGCATAATAGAAACCAATGTTTCAAGGATACAGGATGTTATAACAGCCCATTATTTAAGAAACACTTCGGGATATATAAACAATTTCACAGAGCTTGGCGGCATTGTTTGGAGCCTATTTTTAGACAATTCCTCACTATCCATAGAAAATTCAACAATATCTAGAGGTACTATCCACAATTCCAACTTTAACATCTTCCAAACCAATTTCACAACCTTGGATATTTTAACTTCCCAAAATTCCCAAATAACCTATTCTAATATTTCTCAATTGGTAATAAGAAATTCAACTAACTTCTTTATTGAATATCTTTTAAGCAATAGCACTTCTTTAGAATTTGTGAGCGACAGTTCTTTGCTTAATTCCACGTTTACCGGTGGTTCCACCGGATTATTATTGCAATTTTCTAACAACGTTGATGTTATAGATAACTTAATTGAAAATAATACAGAAGGGGCTTTTATTGTTTCAGGCGGATTGCACAATGGAAAATTTTTGGGAATGTCCTATGTTTCTTGGAATAATTATTTCCCTACAGAAAATCTCACTAAAGATCTAAACAGAATATCTCACCTTGGAACAAACCAAATTAATCTTGTGGTACAATTAAGACAATCTACTAATACTTCAAGCGATGTTCAATTGTTGCCTGGGACCTCATTAGCACACCTTGGAACAGTTGTCACAACAATAAAGAACAAAGGTTATAGGGTTTGTATATATCCATTGTTAACAACCAATACTGGTCAGTGGAGAGGAGATATCCTTCCAAGCGACCTAAATACTTGGTTTTCCAATTATGGGAACATTTTAACGAACTTAGCGTCTTTAAATCCCGATTGTTTATATGTAGGTAGTGAATATGTTCAATTCCAAAATGAAAGTTCAAGATGGTCCAATCTTGTTAATAATCTAAGGTCATCTTATTCAGGAGAACTTTATTATGGCTTCAATTGGTATGACTCTCTTTTCCAATATTCTTATGAAAATTTAACATGGCTATCTTTATTAGACGGTCTTGGAATCTCAATGTATGCACCTTTAGCCCCTTGTAGCAATCCTTACGATTTAACAACGTTTTCCAATTACATCGATAACGTTCTTTATCCTAATATTTCTAGAATGCACAATATAACAAATAAACCCATACATTTCTCAGAAATAGGATTTAGGTCTACAAACAATGCCTATTGTAGGCCTTATGATTGGACCTATAGTTCCAATATTCAAAATTTCACAAGGCAAGCCCAATTACATAGCTTGTGGTACAATAAAATGAAATCCTGGCCTGATTGGTTTCAAGGAGAGGTTATCTGGTACTATGAAACACCAGGAGTTTATAGATGGGACGGATATTCCATTATAGATAAACCTGCCGAATATTCCCTTCAATATGATGTTGCAATAGGTAATAGCACAGACGGTGCTTTATTGTTAATCGATAAAGGTTCTTCTAGAAATTATTTAAGTGCCTATAATTGGATGTTTCAAACCCAAGATTCCACCCAAACCTTCATAACCCAAAAATATCTAAAATGGGAAACATGGGTAGATTTCTTAGAACCTGATGGCAGATTATCCCTTTCTTATGATAACGATGTTGGGGATACCCATCAATTTGACCTATCTATAGAGAACAAAACTCATCTAAAACTAGAATATTATATAAATTCAGTTTTACAATCCACACACTATGTCCCATATCAAGCCTCCTATCATAATTACACTTTTGAAGTAAATTATAATACGTTTAACCTTTACATCGATGGCAATCCTAAATTTACCCTAACAGTAAGCCCACCTTACAGAATGAATTCATTCCAATATGTCTCCTCTTGGGACTATAATGTTAAAACCTCCATTTTAATTTACAATACATTCTTATGGCTTAAAAACCCAGACACTTCCCAAATTTACCTTGCCTACTATCACAATCTTATGGATGCCATTTACGGCTATATGTATTATGGAGAATCAGAAACTCCTCGGGACCCCAATGCAGGTGAAACCTTTGTTTCATATTATAATTTTGCAAATAGGCCTGAGAAACATTTATTAGGCCTTAATGTTTCAGGAATTTCAAATACATTCTACAACAACAGCATCTGTTTCAATACTTTTGACGCCTATAGTCATTTATTTAATTTCACAAACGGCCTTGCAGATAGATGTGATATTTTCGGGAATTGGCAAGAGTTGGGAAGACCAGGATGTACAAAAACTTGTTCTGAAGCCTGGCACAGATTTTACGGAGATTTAAATAAAACAATTGTTTTAGCAGCCCAAGGCGATACAGGTTATTTAAAATCTTGGCTTGCAACATTTGAAAATGGAACGGTATTTATGACAGATACAGATTCCATCATCCATTGGGATAGGTTGGTTGCATTAACTCGCGACAGTTCCAATACATTTGTTCCAGGAAACTTGGATTTTGCAGAGGCAGATAGTGCCCTTTCCTTAAATAGCTATCCTGCTAGAGAAAGGATAACAACTTTATGGGGCGGTTCTGACCCTAGCAATCCTCTAGCCACAGATACCTTTAATGTTCTTGGAACTTATATTACAGGAGTTCCTATAGTGAGCTCGGCACCGGCCAACACAACCTTTGTTACAGGTATTTTATGGGACAGTTTTTACAATTCCCAATATACAGGTTTAGAACCATTGGTTTTTGCCACAAAAGTCAACAAAGATACGATAGATTTATATGGAACCTATGATTATTTAATAATGGTCCCAGAAACATTGGGCCAGTTGGAGGGTACAAATGATCTGGTTGCTGTTTATGTTTATCTTGAGTAATGCGTTAACGTTTGAAGGAGGCAACATTACAGAATTAAATGCCTCCGGTTCAGTTTATTCCAATTACTGGATAGGCTTGCTTGCAAACACCACATTTTCCAGTGTAACCTCTCCGGCAGGTATCTATTTCAATTCCTCCGGCATTTATGTAACAAATCTATCGTTAAAGGTTACTTGTTCCAACCCAATAACTCCCTGGATTTTGTTCTCTAACTCTTCAAGAATTTCCTCTCCATTAAGAGCGGGAAACCTATCTTATTTACAATTATACATTAATGGTTCAGAAGGTGCTAATAACACTCTATTAAACAACGCTACATTAACATTGCCTATGATGGGAAGCATATTTAATGTTCCATATGTAAATGCTTCAGGTGTTCCAACCTATTATTTACAAGATAGATGGGGAAATTTGGTATTTGCTACTCCGGTTTATGTCCCTAATGTTATATCCTACAAAGGAACCGCTGTTAATGTTCAAGCAATGTTGCCTTTTCTTAATTTAACATATTACATACATGTTTATTATGGATGCATAACAAATCCACCAGAAGACGATTACTGGGATAGCGATTATGGTGGCTATGTTCCACCACCTAAACCGGTTCCAAAACCTACCTCACCACCCACCTATAGAGATTACACCTGTAGCCTATATGTAACCAATTGTACCTTGGAGGGTGATTTATTAAAATGCAAAATAGAAGGTTGTAATGTCTCAAAG
>WAPD01000025.1 GCA_015520875.1 Microcaldota archaeon | reverse complement strand
GAGACTTGACATTTAATGGAAACAAGTTATTTCATGAAACATACGATATAAAAATAGGAATTAAAGTAACCTCAAACATACAAAAAACCTATGATTATGTCGTATTTGAGTCTGGAAGGAAAAGTGGTAAAAATCTCAGGAGAATGCCAACGAGAATAGAATGGATAGTTAATCCATCTTATGAATTCTTAGTAGTAACCAAAGACGAAAACTGGCTAGAAATATTTAACCAGGCCTTAGAAATGGAATTTTTCAAAGTATATCTAGGAAACGCAAATGCTCCAGCATCAGTAACATCAAAAAAATTATTGGAGATTGACTATATTAAACCACCTGAAAAAATAATTACCGAGTGGACACTACCAAGGGACTATATTCAAACCATATATAACGATGGAACAGGTAGGTTTATAACGGAAAAAATTTACGGTCAGTGGTTTATTATACCAATAAAAAGTACAATTTCCATAGAATCAACTAAGAATTTAGAGGAGAAACAACACTGGCTAAAAATCGAAAATGAATATATTCCCGTGTTTTAAGGTGACAATATGGAGTACTTATCTGGACATGGGCCTTTAAAGGAGCACCTAAAAGAAGTAGAAGAAATTGCAGGAAGACATGCGAAATATGTAGGTATTTTCCACGATATAGCAAAGGTCTCCAAGGAATTCCAAGAAAAAATGGAAGCGGCAAAAGAAGGTAAAAACATTAAAATTAAACTAAGACATCCACTAGCAGCCCTGCCTATAGCGGATGCTTTTCTAAGAAAATTGGAAAAAGATGATAAGATAAGGATCCTTAAATTATTGGCTATTTATACCCACCATACAGAGACTTCAATTCAAATGTTACAAAATGATATATTAGCGGCAACCGATGGAAAATTGTGGGAAAAAACAAACTTAGATGAAAATGAAATCAAACAAGCCCTTGAGATAGCAAAGGAACTATTAAAAGAAATGTATAACATAGAACTTTCGATTGAGCCTTTTACCAAAGAACAATATCAAAAAAGATTGTTGAAAGTTTTAGAAGAAATGTACTTAACATTAAGAGGAGGTTTAAACCCTGAAGAAAAGCTGTTATTTGCGCAAATCTATTCCAGTCTTATTGAGGGAGATTGGCTTTCTTCTTTAAAACACGAAGGAGAAGATATTGTTAAACCTGCTCACACAATTGCAGATGAATTATTATTTATATTGGAAGAGAAACTGAACAAAAAATCCTCATCAAATAATGAGAAAATGCTCAATAATGTTAGAAAAGAAGTACAAGAAGAAGCCAGAAAATCAGCACTACACAATTCCAAAATTTATATATTAGCAGCTCCCACAGGAAGTGGAAAAACAGAAGCTGCTTTATTTTGGGCTCTGGAAAAAGCAAAACAAGTAAATGCTAGAAGAATTATTTTTGTTCTACCATTCAAAGCCTTAATAGAGGATCAATATTACAGATTTGTAAATTATTTTGGAGAAAACAATGTGAGTAAATGGGATTCAGATGCATTAACAAAGTTAGCAATTAGATTATTGGAAACTTTAGAAGATGAAGCACAAGGAAAAGAAGATAACAATAAAGAAATATGGAAAGAGCTTGCTTTGTATAAATATTTTATGAAAGCTCCAATAGTAATAACAACAGCAGATCAGCTTCTTATGACGTATCTAAATGTTGGTAGATATGCTATACGTTATGGATTATTAAAGGACTCTGTTGTAGTGTTTGATGAAATACACAGCTACGGGGAAAAAATGCGACAATACATCTATTCCATGGTAATGCGTCTAATTAAGTATCAGGAAAATAAAACAACACTTTCCACACTTTTGATGAGCGCTACTCTCCCAAAAGAAGCCCAAAACAAAGAATCAATATTACAACTAGCAAATACAATCGGAATAGATGAAAACGAAATTGAGATAATTGGAAGGGAAAAATCCCAAGATTGGTACAATAGATTTTTTGAAATAAGAAAGGGAACAAACATTATTAGAGAGAAAGTAAAGAAGGAAAACCTAGTTGATATTTTGAATGATAAACTAAATAGATATAATCCATTAAAAGCAGTTATTATTGTTAACACTATTGATAAAGCTAAGGATACCTACGACAAAATTAAAAACGTCCAAAACGCAAAAACATTCCTTTTACATTCTGAAATGACAATAGAGGATAGGGAAAAAATTCTAGAAGAGATAAAAGAAAACATGACGATAAATAACAATATAATAGTTGTTTCAACTCAAGTAATAGAGGCAGGTATTGATCTCTCGTTTAACGTGATGTTTCGCGAAATGGCACCTATTGATTCGATAATACAAGCTGCCGGGAGAGTAAACAGAAAAGGTGAATTCTCAAATGCCGAACTCCATATATTTGCCTATGATGGAGAAAATAAAAGGAAGCATTTACCCTACAAGGAAAACGAATATGAAGCTACAGAAAAGACATTAACCGGTAAAAAATCGCTAGATTTAATCGAATTAGACAAAATAAGGGAAGAATTGGAATTTAACATAGAACAATTTTTAAATGAGGTCCTAGATTTAC
>WAPD01000024.1 GCA_015520875.1 Microcaldota archaeon | reverse complement strand
ATCTTAAATCATGTTTTTGTATTAACTGGCTAAAAACAAAATTTTCCGTTTCTTGTCCAACATTCAATCTTTCTTGGGAAAGTGCTCTGGCAATCCCCACATCATAGAAATATATTTTTCTCGACTTTCTTAATTCAGTGGTTAAATTTCTATAGAATGGAGACAAAAGCTTTACCAAATATTCCAATTCTAAGATGGATAGATAATTCCAAACAGTTTTATAACTTATATTAACAGAACTTGCATTAAAGATCCCTCCAACATTATCTGCCAAATATACTAAAAACTCCCTAAATCGTTCTTTTTCCCGTATATCGAAAAAGTAAAAAATATCTTTCTCTAGCTGGGTTTCTATTATATTTTTGAGTATTGGCTTTTTCTCTTTTTCTAAAACAACGCTGGGATACCCACCGTATGTTACATAATCTTTATAATATAGTTTTAGCCTAGGAATTTCTGGGACCTCAGGGAAATTCTTGAGCTTCCCATTAATAAAGTTCCAAATGTTGTTTTTTACTTTTAAGTAAAAATTAAAATGTTCTGGCATCTTCCACAATACATATTCTTCGAAATTTAATGGGTAGACAGTTAGTGGAAGGGCCCTTCCAACCAAATAACCCAAAATATTTTCCTTAGTTTCAAAAGCTCCAGACCCACTTACAACGATTTTAGGTTTCTTAGTATCATATAAGAGCTTCAAAGACCTACCTGCATCCTTCACCATTCCGATTTCATCTAAAAATAGAGGTTGTTCCATTTCAGCAAAGGAGAGAGGATCTTTGTTAAGTCTTTCAGCCCATTCAGGGTCAGTTAAATCAATATAAGTTCCTCCATGTTTTTCCTGCAACATTTTCAGGATTGTTGTTTTACCTACCTGCCTTGCTCCTTTTAACAATACCATATATCTGCCCATCCATTTTTCAATTTCAGGTATTATTATCCTAGGGTAATATTTTACCATAATTTATTGTTCCATTGTTGATTAAAAAATAACGCTGGTAAAATTAAACCATAGTTAAAAAATTCCAGCGTTAAACTGCAATTAATCCACAATCCCTCCCATTATTTTGCACTTGTAAATTTCTTTTCCTTCTTTAGCAATTGTCTCTAGAGCCTTAAATTGCTCCATACTTCCATTTATTTTTATATGATAGGAAAATGTTCCATTGTTAAAACTATCTTTTCCCCGCAACGGAAAATCTTCATCTATGTTTCTTAGGGCTTTTTTCAAAAAGCTATAAACTTTATCTGGATTCTCTATAGTGGAGCCATAATAATGCATTTGCCATATAGGTTTCCCTTTGTAGAATACTGTTTCAACACCTGAAAAGGGATTTTCTCCTACATATTCATCTATAAATAAAAAGTTTCCATTTGTGATAGCTATTTGCTTTGTATTAAGCTGTGTTGAATTATATTTTACAGAATCATTTGCATAGGAATTAAGCTTTGCATATACTAGGAATTGTTTCAAAGCCTCAAGCTCCATAGGTAAATCTCAATGGAATAATTTTAAAATCCAAATTAGTTTGCTCTAGATTAACAGTTATTAATTAAAACACAACCATCCAGATATTAACTATGGATTACAATGAATTAATCCGGCTTTCCCAATATCACAATCTTCATCCATATCTAGAAGAACAACGATACAGGTTGGCAACTTTGCTTTTTAATTTACAACAATTTAACATGATATTCAAAGGAGGGACAATGATATGGTTTGTGTATGGAGGTTTAAGATATTCTAGAGATTTGGACTTTAATTTGGATGATAAAAGCGAAAGATTGACAGAAGAGAAATTAAGAAAAATTCTAAGGAAAACTTTCGGAAACGATAAATATTTGAAAAGCTATAGAGAATCTGAAACTTTCATCAACGCAGAAATATCTTTTCCAGGAGTTACAATTCCCTTAGGTATTAAAATAAAGATTACTGTTCCATACCTTTATTTAGATAACCCATCGCACCATTATTTTACCTTTCCCGAGTATGGATTGGGAACATTTGCCCATCGCATTCTAGATATAAAAAGCGTTATTGCCGATAAAATCAACGGATTGTTTAAAAGAAAAAACTATAGTGATGTTCTTAAAGACGCATTTGACCTTTGGTATCTATTAAAGATAAGAAATTTTTCCACAACATCAGCACACCTTAAACATATATTTACAATAACAAATATTGAATTTAACATTGGGAAATTAAAACAAAGACTTAACAGGGCTAAAAAGAAAAAACACGAATTTAATCAATATCTATTGCCTTCATTTAAAGGGGACCTTGATAAAAT
>WAPD01000023.1 GCA_015520875.1 Microcaldota archaeon | reverse complement strand
TATCAAAACCCTAACAGTTATTATCACAATCAATAGAATTGCTATAGTGGCCAAGAAAGTCAAATCCAAATAATCCAGTAAATTGGCCTTCATTCCTATCGATAGGAAGAACAACATTACAAATAAACCTGAAAGAAAATCTAATTTTTGCTTTGCTCTTTGAATCTCTTGATACATGTTTGAGATTATTCCTGCTAAGAATGCAGCAACACTAGTTGGTACATTAAACAATGCTCCCAAAAATAAAACAATCCCCAACAAAGATAAAAAGAAATATAGGTATGTTTCTTCATCTGCCTTTTTTGGTATGTACTTTAGGAAGAGTTTTCCAATATAATAAACTATAATCAATGGAACAAGAAATGCTATCATCTCTCCAAAAATCATAATAAGCTGGGAAGCACTTAGAGATTGTGAAACAATCGTTATCACAAGGATTATAAAAAGGTCTTCCCAGATTAATTTTGCGTATATGAGCTTTGTTTCTTCTTTGTTGGCTATCTTGAAATCATGGGCTGCTTTATAAAATATCGCGGTTGAAGTAATTGCCATACCAAAGGCTAGTAAAAGGGAATTAGATAACGGAGCATTAAACAAGAAATGCAAAATAAAGGCTATTAAAGGAGATAAGATACCTAGGTTAAGGGCAAACAAAAGAAAGGATTTTGGCAGGATCTTGAAGAAAGACCTTAAATCTAATTTCAATCCTACAACATAAAGCAATAAAATGGCACCTATATTGGAAAATATTTCAATATATTGCTCTTTAACGATATTTAGTGCATTTGGACCAAACAATGCTGCTAACAATAATAAAACAGGGATGACAGGCAATCGAAACCTGGAGGCTATTAATGAGGAAAGAAAAGCTACAACAATAGCAAATAAAAACCCAATAGCCCCTGTGCCTTCACCCATTCTGTTTTATTCTTGTAATATGTTTTTAAATCAAGCTTTATTGATCAGTAGGTTGGGAATATTCTTTTAGGTTCTTTTGAATTCTTCCTAATATGATGCGTTTCTTACCTTCTTTTAACAGCTGTTCTCTGTCTTTTTCTGGAATAACAAGTGCTGCTATTTGTGGATTCTTTGAAGTTGCTTCTTCGTATTTATCTCTATCAAATTTCACTTCAACCTTTTCTACTTTCTTACCATCCTTTTCTTCGGTTTTTAATGTCATTTTAATGCCAAAGGCTTCCAATGCTTTCTTACCATATTTTTCCTTCAATTTCTGGTACTCTTCTAAGGTTATTATATTATCCTCAAGGACCTTTTCTAGGTCTTTTAAAATGCCAGTTTCCTGTATTAAAGTGGCTAACCTTGCCTTACCTTCTTCAGTTCCTTTATCAAAGAGGAATGCTGGATTGGATGCATTTGGGTTTCCGATCGCATATGGTGTGTAATCATTGGATTCTAAGGCTTTCAAGAATTGTTGATCAGGACTTTTTTCCTCATCCTTCTTAATAATGCCCAATCCATAAAGCAGGGCTGAACCTTTCATTGATAGTAAGTAAAGTTGGGTTTGGGCGATCTTACCTTCTTTAGAATCCTCTTGAGCTTTTTTATAGAGCATTATTCCCACAGGATCATTAAACCCTAATGGAACTATTGCTGCCATTCTCTCTGATAACATAGGAACCTGATTAAATGGAGATATTCCATACTCTTTTTCAGTTTTGTTAACTTGGGTGTATTCGGGTGTCCAACCCCACGCAGAGTGGGAGAATTGTTGATTTTTCACCATGTTGGAAACTATTCGTTCTATGTTTTCTCCTGCAAATGGGTCTTGGGTTAGGGCAAATGTTTTAATTGGAACTTCTTCGGATGTTAATGATGTTTCTATAGCTTGACCATTTTCATCTATGAAATACACTTTATCAGGGGTTTTTACCAACGTTCCAGGAGGTGCATCTTTTGGGACCTCCTTTGCATCAATCACTAAATAGGTTGGTTGGGCTTTATCTCCAAGCTCTTGTGCAAGCTTGTCCCATGCTTCATCTCCTTTATTTATTATACCTCCCTTCATGTATGGATTGTCTAGTTTCATTGCTTCAAACATTAGATATTTTCCGAGGGAATCATATCCAAATCCTTCTAGATCTATGGCATCAAAGAATTGGCCAGCTTTTCTTAATTCACTTTCAGACATTACATCTGTTATATCTGTTGTTCCGGTATTTGTTAATTTAGAGCTAGCTGATGATGGCACAAATGATGGAATTCTGGAGGTTTCTGATTTTTCTGTTTCGAAATTGTTTGTTCCAAGGCTAACTGTCTTTAAATTGATCTGAGTTATCCCCAGAGCGTTGCTAAGTTCTGTAACTTCTCTTCTTAAACTATCGACAGTTTCTCTGTCAACAATACCATACCCTAAAGTGTTTTGTCGCTCTCCGCTATCTGATTGGCCTATCTGTATTTTATCCACGTATCCATTCTTCTCTAAATAGCTAAGAGCTTTTTTGGAAAGGGCGGTATTTCTCATTTCCTTTGTTATCTGTTGATTGTCTGGTATACTTAGCATGTCTCTTATTTCATCATCCGTGGGTGGTAGTATTTTACCTTGTTCTAATAGGATTTGGGAGATTTTTACCAATTCATTTCCATCTATTACACCATCTTTAGAAGCTTCTGCAACTGCTTTCTTTAACTTATATTCTTCCACTTTATCTTTGAGTTCTGGGCGCTTCTTTTCAATTTCTCTTAATCTCTCTTCTTCAACCTTCCTGCCATTTTCATTCACGAGATTTGTATCTACCCCATTCGGGTTCACAGTAAACTTCACATAATTATCGCTACCTGCTAATGGAACATAGATACCAACTGTTTTTTCTCCATCCTCCAAAGAAACTCCAATACTTTCAAGATCTTCCTTAGTTTTATTAAATATATAGTTCTGGCCCCTTCCTATAGTTTCTTTAGTATCTAATGGGAAATATGCCTCCCCACGTTTCCACAACCCTTCTCCAAGGCCCATTGCTGTAAATATGTTTTTGGCCTCATCTCCATATTGGTTTACAATTCTCTCATATTCTTCTTTTGTTAGCACACCATCGGCCAATGCCAGTTTAATCTCATTCATTATTAAACTTCTCTTATAGAGGTTTTCAACTACCTTTCTTTCTTCACTTCCATTTACAGGGAGATAAACTGCTGTTTCATTCTCTCTTTGGAATTTTACTGCCTGTCCTATCTCTGTGGCAGCATAATAGGATGCGGGATCTATTTCTTTTCCAGATAGATAATCATATGCTTTGCTATCGACTTCACCCAAGGTT
>WAPD01000022.1 GCA_015520875.1 Microcaldota archaeon | reverse complement strand
TCGTTGCCCTTACCAAAATAGATTTAATCCATGGATGGAAAGACACAGGAAAAGTTTCCTTTTTAGAAGCCTTTAAAGAGCAACCAAAACACGTCCAAGATGAGTTCCAAAGATTAGTCTGGGAACGTATGGGAGAACTTGGAGAACAAGGCTTCAATGCCGATTCATTTTACAATATCCAAGACTTTAAAACAACCATTGCCATGATACCTGTTTCTGCAAAAACAAAAGAAGGTATTGCAGAGATTTTGGTGTTTATTTCGGCATTAAGCCAAAAATTCCTAACCAAATCTCTAGAGATCTCAGAAGATGAAAAACCCAAAGGTACTATTTTAGATATAAAACAAATGAAAACCGGAAATTATATTGATATTATTTTATATGAAGGTATCTTGAAAAAAGGAGATGTTTTATATACTATAACAAGGGATAATCAAATAAAAAAAATCAAGGTTAAAGGTTTGTTTTTACCCAATGTAGCCTCCAACAACCCAAAAGAAAAATACAAAGCAGTGGATAAAGTAGCTGCTTCTATCGGTGTTAGGTTGTTTGTAAGCGATGTTGAAGGCATTTTAACAGGTGCCCCCATATCAGCAGACCCTGAAATTGATACATCTTTAGTAACAGGTATTTTCAAAGCAGATGGCGAGGGCATAGTTGTAAAAGTAGATTCCATAGGTTCTGCAGATGCCATAAAAAGATTATTAAAAAAGCATGAGATCCCAATAGCAAAAATAGACCTCGGGGCAATAAGCAAAGAGGATATAGAGATGGCAAGCGTAATGATGGAGAAAAAGCCAGAATATGGCGTTATCCTAGGCTTTAATGTTAATCTACAGGATAAATCTTTAATAGAGTATGCAAATTCCAAAGGCATTAAAATAATACAAAGCGAAGTTATCTATTCCCTAATAGATGCTTATAAAGAATACACACAAGAAATAAAAAAGAACATAAAAGAACAGTTGAAAAAGAAATCCTATCCACCTGCTAAAATAAAAATCCTTCCCGGATACATTTTTAGAACATCAAAGCCCGCAATAGTGGGAATAAAGGTTTTGCAAGGAATGCTAAAAAGCAACTCTCCTTTAATGAACGAGGATGGCATAACAATAGGTGAGGTAAAAGGTATTCAAAAAAACAAAGAGCAAATAGAATTGGCAAAGGAAGGTGATGAAGTTGCTATTTCCATACAAGGAGCAACAGCCCATAAAGATTTTGAAGAAGGCGATATCCTCTACACAGAGGTTTCAAAAAAAGACTTGGAACTATGGAAAGACGAGGTTCCACCAGAATTAATACAAGAACTTCAAAGAATTTTAGTCTTGAGAAGGCTTAGGAGATAGGTCCCTCCAATTCTCTATATATTTTAGAAAGGCCTGGGGTTTCCGAGGTATCAAAAAACCTTCTTTTTTTGTTGGATAGAAACCTAATTGGGATAACAACAATTCATCCATTCTATCTCCTTGCAATAAAACTGTTCCATCTACAATTGATCCTGTGATATCAAATAATCCGGCAAAATAGGCAGCAGAATAATCATTATGGTATCTAAAGCGATGCCATCTATCCTTCTCCAATTTCTTCAAATAATTTTCTAATCTATTGTGATAAAAAACAGGGTATTTACCTTTATACAAGGTAACTTTTTCCACAGGATGCAAATAGCTCCTGATTAAATCTAAAAAATGGTCGCCTTTTTCTTCGCTTGCTATGCCAATACCATCTGGCAATTTCTTCCCATGCCACATACCCAAGATATAGGCAATCTCAGGCGTGAAAGGTTTTCTCATAGCTTTAGCTTTTCCTTAGGTTCTGTTTTTAAATCCTCCTGTTTTTGGGTTGCTTGTTGCTCTTGTTTCAAGTCCCCTTTAACCTTTTCTGCTCCTTCTAACAATGTCACAGCCAATAAAGAATCAAAGCTTGCTATAAATCTATCTGAGGCTTTTTTCCCATCCAAGCCAACTTCGTTAAAAAGCTCTTCCAATTGCTGCTTTTCCTCTTTTCCAAAGGCCCTTTTCCCATTAGCTATGTTTTTAGATGCCTTTTGAAATACTTCTTCCATCTTTGAAAGCATTTTGTTTAATTTCATTCTATCTAAGGTGTTTGTTTGCTCATCTTTAGAGGAAAGAATAACAGCAGAAAGCACAGCCGCACTTACCACCCTTATTTGCTTTATTCTTTGATTTAATAGATTCTCCATTAAAAACATGTCCTTGGCAGCAAGACCACCTTTTTTCAAAGCCTCCATTACCCTTTCTTTAAACCCCTTTAGAAAATCAACCACCTTTTAACACCTTCAATAGGGCATCTGCCGTTAAACCAGAGGCCTTTAAAGCAACCTCTGTCTTTTTACCATCCCTTGATAAAATATAAATAACTTCTAAATCTATGTTTAGCCTTCTTAATCTATCTGTTAATTTGGATAATTCCCCGGGTTTATCGGGCATTCTTGCTACAACAACCTCTGTTGTATCCACTCTTTTTACAAAAGGCAATCTTTGAAGCTTTTTTTGAGCAGTATCCACATCAGTTGTTATTATTCTAAAGACAGCACTCCATCCATTGGGATAGGCAACAAGAGACTCTATGTTTATGCCTGAGCTAGATAGCTCTTTTGAGATTTCATGGAGAACACCTGGCTTGTTTTCTGTTATAACAACCAATTCAGTTATTTTATAATAATCCATATTGTAATATAAACCATGAGTTTTTAAATACTTATTTGTAGAATATGTTAGAATGATTTGGACTTTATTGTTGGGGCTGGCATTCGGAGCAGTTAACCTTAATTACATTATAATCTATTATTATTTGGATGATAATGGAGTTGTGAATGTGGAGGAAACCTATGGCCTTGGATTAACAGAAGGTTCTATAGGAGCTTATCTGGAAAATTTTCAAAAGAATGACTTTGCGAGCTGGGCCTCCTTTGTTAATGATACAGATTTCAATTTACATGTTAATACTCAATATGTTGAGATTAAGGATTTTAAGATATTTCCCCAACCTGTAATCGTTTATAGGAAAAATCCTCCTATGGGAAAAGCAGAGATTATCATTAAATACAAGGCTTTGAACAGGGCTCCTGACAAAGGCATATTTAGATATTATCAAATAAAACCCCGGTTATACCGTTATGTATTGATACCAGATGCCCTATCTTTCCCAAGGTCCAAAGGTTTCATTATATTAGATAATAGAACAACATTGATGATAGATTATTCTCCTGTTTATAGATTAAAGGAATTAAGTCCTAATTCCATGTTTAATGATAGCATAGGTTGGAAAGCAACCACTTTACCTACCATCCATCTGGTGTTGGAAAAGGTTGTTGGATATGATCAAGAAATTATCTATACTTTGTTAAATTGGTTTAATCAGGCTCCTGAATTGTTAAGGAAAAAAGAAACATGGATAGCATTATTTTATATTTTCCTATTTGGATATTTCATAATAGAATCTAAGGAGAAGGTGGTTAAACATGCTAAATAAGGTTGAATTAGATTTGTTAAGAGAATTAAGGGGGAAGGATTGGGTGCATGAGGACTCCATAGAATGGAACAAAGATAAATTGCATAGGACAGCCTATTTCTTGAGCACCAAAGGGCTTGTTGAAATAAAGGAAGAAACCGAAGAAAAGGAACTAGATAATTCCAAGGAACTATTGGAAGTTTTAAAAAACATCTCCAATTATAAGCATGTTAGAGAATTACCATCATATTTAATCGGAATCTTGAAAGAATTGGGGGCAATAAAGGTTGAGAAAGGAACTATAGTTGAAACAAAATACGTGGAACCTTCCAAGGAATTTTTGGAGAAAAAGGGTTTGATAAAAAAGGAACTCTCCAAAAAATACCTTTATAAGATAACAAAGGAGGGGGAAAAGGCCCTTGGAGAATCATTGGAAGGACTTCCTTATGTGAGCTCTAAAAACCTATCAGGACCTTTTAGGAGGCCATATTTGGATTGGGCCAATTTAGAAAAAAGAAGAACAGGAAAATATCATTTGATAACAGAATGGAAGGAGAAAATAAGGGAAATCTTTGTGGAATTGGGTTTTGAAGAAATGGATGGGGATTATGTGCAAAGCTCCTTTTGGAACTTTGATATGTTGTTCCAACCTCAGGACCATCCTTCCAGAGAACTTGCCGATACCTTCTATTTACCCTATAAAAAGGAATTGGATGTGCCTGAAGATGTTGTAGAAAGGGTAAGGAAAGAGCATGAAACCTATTGGAAATACTCTTGGGACCCTGAAGAAGCTAAAAAAATGATTTTAAGGACGCATACAACTGTCTTATCTGCTTTAACTCTATATAAAAGAAAAACAGGGAAGTTCTTTGCTATCGGGAAAGTGTTTAGGAATGAGGCTACTGATTATAAACACTTGGCAGAGTTCCACCAGATAGAAGGGATTATTTCTGATCCTTCTGTTAACTTTAGAAACTTACTTTATATTTTGAAGGAGTTCTATAAACGCCTTGGGTATCCAAACATTAGGTTTAGGCCCAGCTATTTCCCATATACAGAGCCTAGTGTTGAAATTGAAGCCTATTATGAACCTAAGAAAGAGTGGGTAGAGGTTGGAGGAGCTGGCATTTTCAGAGAACAAGTTTCTAGAATGTTAGGAGCCCCCTATCCTATCTTAGCATTTGGCCTTGCCTTAGAAAGACCCATTCTATTGATGCATCCGGAAATAAAAGACATAAGAAAGATCTATCAAACAAGCTACAAAGAAATGCTGGAACGGTAGAAATGTTAAAAATACCTACTTAGAAAACATAAACAATGGATAATATTATAGATAATGATAAACGACCTTTACTAAATGAGATAAAAAAACGATTAAAAGATGCCAAAGAAGCAAAATTTGCTGTAGGATACTTCTTTTTAAGCGGTTTTAATTTAGTAAAAGAAGACTTTCCTGAGAAAACCGAAAAAAGACCTTTTTTGAAAATCGTAATGGGAAATGAAACTACCAAGGATACGAAAGAACAACTATCTCTAGGCTATAGTTTAAGAGATGAATATAGACAAAAGTTGTTGGAAGAATTGCAGGAGATAAAAGATGCGAAAAAGGTTAAGGAGCTTAAAGATTTGATCGCAAACAATCTTATAGAGATAAAGCTATTTGATAAATCTAGATTACATGCAAAACTTTACCTATTTTTGGATGATTTGAACAAAAGCGTTGGTTCTATTGGAACCGCGATTGTAGGCTCTTCTAATTTTACAGCAGAGGGATTAACCCGAAACAAGGAACTAAATGTTATCATTACTGATGATAGAGATGTTAGATACTTGAACGAGTGGTTTGACAACCTTTGGAACCAGTCTTTGGATTTTAATGAAGATATGTTAAAAGTAATCGAATGGTCAGGTGTTCTAGAAGGAAGTTCTATTAAGATTGGAAAATATGTGGAACCCTTTGAGTTGTTTAAATATTTGGTATACCAGTGGTTTGGAGACAGGATATTAAATTTAACTAAAAAAGACATTCTTTTAGAATTCCAAGTGATAGGGATTTTAAATGCAGTTGAGAAAATCAATAAATATAATGGAACAATTATATCTGATTCTGTAGGTTTGGGAAAAAGTTACATAGCCGCCGCAATTATTGAAGAATTTGTTAATAAAAAGCACAAGGGATGGATTTTACCCGA
>WAPD01000021.1 GCA_015520875.1 Microcaldota archaeon | reverse complement strand
GTGGAGACTTCTTATTGTATTTTGCTTCAGAGAACACAGGTTCTATAAAAAGACTAGTAAAGGCTAGAGATATCTGGAATAAGTTTATAGAAGGAAATTACAGAGCGGCAGAACCTGGATTGATCTTCTGGTCTAAAATGACCAAATATAGCAACAGCGATTATATCGGAAGACCTATAATTGGAACAAATCCTTGTTCAGAGGTTCCATTGGAAGCAGGCGGAGCTTGTAATTTAGCAAGCTTAAACCTCTCTAGATTTGTGAAAAATGGTTTCACAGATAAAGCAAAAATAGACTACAAGCTATTGGAAAAATCTTTGAAATCCCTGGTTAGGTTCATGGATAATGTTGTAGAATGGAACATTTATTTACATCCTTTGGAAGAGCAAAGAAAGGCCTCTAAAGAAACTCGCAGGGTTGGAATAGGTATCATGGGACTTGCAGATATGTTTTTGCAATTGGGATTAAGCTACGATAGTGAAGAAGCTCTAAAAGTTTTGGAAGAAGTGCTTTCATTCATTGCAAACAAAGCCTATCAATTCTCTGCAGATCTAGCCAAAGAACGTGGAACATTTGATGCATTTTCACCAAAGTTATTTGAGTCTCCATATATAAAAGAGGCATTAACACCTGAAACACAAGAATACATAAAAGATGGAATAAGAAACGTTGCTTTATTATCTATTGCACCTACTGGAACAATTTCAAACATAGCCATTTCCATAAAAACACCTGAAAAGAATTACATCGGAGTTAGTGGTGGAATAGAACCCATATTTGCCCTTTATTACAAGAGATACACAGAAAGCATAGGGGGAACTTTTAATGTGTTCCATTCAACGGTCCAAGCATATTTAGATATGCAAGGAGTGGATGCCTCTAATTTAAGTGAAGAGGAATTGAAAAAAGTTCTACCTTGGTATTTCTTCAAAACAGCCCATAAAATAAATCCTTCGATGAGGGTAAAGATTCAAGGAATTGCCCAAAAATACATAGACCATAGCATTAGCTCTACAGTTAATTTACCGGAAGATATACATCCGGAGGTTATTTCCCAAATTTATAGAGATGCATGGAAGGAAGGTCTTAAAGGCATTACAATATATAGGGAGGGAAGTAGGTTTGCTGTTTTATCCACCCAAAACAATGGCAGCGACTTTTCAAAGTTCAAAACCAAGCGATTTAAAATCAAAACCTCCAAAGATAAAGAGTATCTTGCCTATGGAGATGAGATTATCATATTACCAAATCAAAAGCTCACAACTCCATATCATTATTTGAGAGGTGATAAAAAATGATAGAAGCAGATGGAGATATTGTTGGTATTGAGGAAGTGCAAGATGAGAAGAAAAAAATAATAAAAAGTGAGAGGAAGGAGAGGCCCGAGGTATTGGAAGCCAAGGTTTACCAA
Organism: Microcaldota archaeon; assembly: GCA_015520875.1. Classification (GTDB taxonomy): domain Archaea; phylum Micrarchaeota; class Micrarchaeia; order Anstonellales; family J096; genus JAADEL01. Next base: position 4,712 of record WAPD01000021.1, on the reverse strand, counting down.
TTAAACAGTGCTTTTGTTAATTACCCGGTGTTTATCACAATAAGCTATGTAAGGGAAAATGGTACATTAAGGCCTTTTGAGATTTTCATTAATTCCAAGGATTTGTCAAAAAGCGCTGAATATACTGTGCTAAGCAGGTTGATAAGCGAGATTTTTAGAAGAAGTGAAGACCCAACATTTATAATAGACGAGCTTAGAAGCATACACGACCCAAACGGAGGAGCCTTTAAAGACGGAAGATATATAGCGAGTTTATATGGGGAGATAGCAGATATTTTAGAAACGTTTTTCTATGAAATGGGCCTTGTTAAAACAAAGCCTAAACCTTCTCAGATGGCTTTATTTGCCTTTGCAGCTCCCAATAACAACAATAAAAATCAACCAACAGAGAACTCTCTTTTAAAAGTCTGTCCTAGTTGTAATCAAAGGACATTAAAGGTAGAGAACGGTTGTATGACTTGTATAAATCCAGAATGTAATTACAGTAAGTGTGATTAAAAAAGAAAAAAGGGAAATTTATTGTTTTTGTTTTTTTACTACAATCACGTCTGCCACAGAGGCTACGTGATCATAGAGGATAGATTTTTCTTTTAGGATCTTGGCTGCTTTTTCCTTAGATGTAGGCAATTGTTCCAATAGAATCCTAACAACATATCCCTTTTCTACATCTATAATGAACTCTTGTGCTGTGCCTAGGAATTTTCCTGTATCGGTAAAGACTTCCATTCCATATAGGTTTGACAATTCCATGTTTTCACCTCATAGTTTTTTCTTAATATGGGTTTAAATTACTTTTCCAACTCTTCTAGCTTTCTTGCCACTAAGTCCTTTGCTCCTAGTCCCAATGCCAGTCCCATTCCCAAAGCGATTCCTGCTGTTAACAATAACACTATTGTGGAAACAAAGGCTACGTTTGTGCTAGGGAATATTGCTGGTAGTACCACTAGAATTCCTAGAACTATTAAGAATGCTTGTACTCCTGCTGCCAACATATCGTTAAATTCAATGTCTTCTCTTTCCCTTATTCTATCGGAGATCAAATCGGCCACTATCATAACTGCTCCTAAGAAAATCACTGCTTGGACTAATTGTGCATAGTACACTAGAAGACCTGCTATCCACACTACCAATGTATCTAATCCAAGAGCCCCTGCTGCTATATATGTCACCAATAAGAATACATACAGACCCACTAGGAAAAGCACTGCATCCAATGGTTTTATGCCCATAAATGCGTCTTGGACTTTTAACTCGCTCAACCTATCATCAATGTTAAGTCCCTTCCAAGTTTTCCTTGTCAAATACATCACTATTTTTGCCACTACGTATGCGACTAACAAGGCTATTAGCAAGAACAAAGCTTTAATGGCATAGACCATTGCCAAGCCTACTACGTCTGCCAATTTAGCCATCAAAACTGTTATATAATCCACTGCCATGTATTACATACTTTAGACTAATTTTTAAACTTTTCGCTCATTTTTTCTTCTTAAACCATAAACTATATAAAGAATAGAAGGTTAAATACTATCATGATTTGGGTGTTCATATTCCTCCTTGCATTTGCTCCTTATGAAGCAATAGAAACTGGTATATTTCCTGTTAATTACGATAGCACATCAAAAACTTTAACAGGACAGCTTCAAGCCTATTATGCTGGTGAATGGTATAAAGTTGAGAATGCTCCCTTGTTTCTCTGGATAGAAGATACAAACGGGAATTTGCAAGAAGTGTGTTATATGTTTACCGGCACAGATGGTACATTTGAAGCAGATCTATCTGCATTTAGCAACATAAGAAGTGTTTATTTGAACTTCTGTAGTCCTGACCAAGATATTAATTCGGAAAATCAAAGTGCTTGTTTACCAGAGGATTGGACAAGACCTGTTAATAGTTGTGATGGTTCTTTGGATACCCCAGCTGGAGATGTTGTTTTAAGGGATAATAATGGAGACGTTTACGAAGACTGGGTAAATTGGGGGTATTTATCTAGCAGGTTTTCTGTTTATTCCATAGGAGATCTAATCTCTATGTCAGGAGATGAAGAACCGTTTTTAGGATTAATGTTGGTTGGTGCATTGGTTGGAGCAATGGCAATAGCTCAAAACCCTTCTCTATTGGGATGGTTCAGCTTTCAACAGTTCTTCCAAAGAAATGCACCACCTGGATGGTATAGAGGAACAAGTGGTATTAGAGGAGACGATACAAGCATGATGACATTACCAGACGATGGTTCCAACGCTAATATTTCCAATACTTGGGCATTGCAAGAGGCTCTTGGAGAAGCTGCCCAGCTAAGTGCAGCTAGCGTTGAATTGAAAAAAGAGGCAGCAGAGCACAAGTTGGCCGCATATGAGGATGAAGATAAAACGGTTGACAACAGACGTGAGGCAATTGGGCAATTAGATGAAGAGGATAGATTTGTAGGACGCCATGATTATGGGGCGCAAGAAAGAGGAGAAGGGGGATTTCCACAACAGACCCATCATGTGGAAGGTAAAGAGTTTCATGAAATGGCTGCTTCCTTCTACGGAGCTATGGCCACAGTAACAGAAATCTTAGGAAAACCTGTTGAATGGATCACCCAGGCAATAAACTTTGTATTGGAGGAAAGTGGAATAGCTAGATTAGTGGATAAAGATGTTAGTACAATTAGCATGAAGCTAAAGGCATTTTTCCTCCAAGCAGGTATGAAGGTTCTAGGAGAAGGTTTTTTAGGGTATAATTTGCAAAGGGAGATGAACGTTATTGCTGAAAGAGAAACATTAAACAAGGCTGTGGAAGCTGCTATAAAGATGGGTAAGGATTTAGAAACTGCTTTATTTATGGTTAGGACTACTAAGTATGACGTTAACAATGATGGTTACTTGAATGAAGAAGAATTGGAAAGGATGAAAAAGGAAAACCCTCTAGGGTGGGCACTTGTCCAGGCCTATCTTAAAGATAAAAAAATCCAAAAAACAGAGAACGGTTATAAATTCGATGTTGATGACTTCTATAAAGAGGTAAGCAAATCTATGGAAAGCATAAGGGACTTTGGAAAAGACCTCACCCATCTATTAAAGTATAGGAAATCGTTAATGGAACTGGCAAAGAATGGAGAGATAGATTTAGAAAAAGCAAAGAACAATCTGCAACTATTAACTGCATTAGAATCTCTAGGATTGGTGACCATCAAAAGAGATAATAATGGAGAGATAAAAGAGATTAAAGTTGCCGAAGGAAAGGAATTAACTGTGGAAGGCATAGAAAATGCCTATAAAGAAAAGGTAGAAGAACAATTTAAAACATTCTTCCAAAACTCAGATGCCCTCACACAAGCCCTGTTTATAAACCTAGCAATATTGGCTGCTGACGACCCTAACATTACCCAAGAGTTAACCGCATATAGAGATCTATTAATTGACAATAGGAAAGAGAAAGGTCAAATGACAACCGAAGAGGGAATAGATGCTAAACTATCCATCGAAAAGATAGCTGATAATGTCTTCAAAGTCTTGAACAACCAGGAAGATGCTAATAAATTTGAGGCTGTGATAGGAAGCATTTACTCTCTCACAAATCCTTTTGTAACTACATTATCTTTTGATGTAAATAACGATGGTAAGATAGATAAAACAGATTTAAAAGAGATCTTCAAGAATCCAGAGTTAAAGAAAGAATTCCAAAAGTGGCTAACTGAAAAAATCGAAGAATACAAAGCAACCGGAAAGATAGATAAATTCACGGAAAAATTATTATTGGTAAGTTATGGAGGTAACCAACTCTCAGACATTAAGGACAAACTACGCCAGGATGCTACAGCTATAACGGACGATGTAGTAAATAATGTAATGAACAAAGACATAGAATTTGATGGCATTGTTAAAACATCCAATATAGAGATAAATGAGAATTCTTTAGATAAACTAGAGGAACAAGCAAAAACACTACAAACAAGTGCAGAGGACCTAGTATGGGGAGCAAAAGCAGTTATAGATAGCATCTTAGAAGATAAAACAGCCTCAGACTCGGAAAAGATAGCTGCCCGTAACTTATTAACAGATATCAATCTATTGGCAATAGGTGGAGCTAGCGATTCTGAATCCATGATGTACAGAGGATTACTAGGATTGGCAATAAATAGCAAAGCACTATCGATAAATAAGGAATTACATGATGGAGTTAAAGCCCATTTCATGAGACCGATGGGGGATACTTTGGTGGATAGAACAGAGGCATTAGAAAACCTGGCAACTGTATCTGGAATTGGTTTGTTAACACAAGATGCATTAAACGCAATGGAGCCTGGGATGGAGGCAGCTAAACAAGCCTCTTATGATTATAAATTCCTGTATGGAGATAGTCCCAATGACATATTGGACGGAGCTAAACATGTTTTAGGCGGTAAATACGAGAAGGCTGTGAAAGAGATATATGAAGAATTAGAAGAAAAATATGGAAAACCTTATGAAGAATTAAGCGAAGAGGAACAAACAAAGTTTATGAAAGAGTTTAGAGAAAAGGTTGAAAACATAAAAACAGAAGAGGGTTCCAAGTTAGGAGAAAAGGTTTCCCAAGAGTTCAAAGAAAACGAAAAGAAAGCGGCAAGTGTAGCCGGATTATCGATAACAGGAGTAACATCCCAGATTGTTGAGAGCTTAACCTTGGGTGAAGTCGATAGCAAAGCATATGATTATCTATCTGGAAAAGAAATAGATCCCGCATCCTAT
>WAPD01000020.1 GCA_015520875.1 Microcaldota archaeon | reverse complement strand
GCATTAAGAGTGGATGATAGTGCTACCTATCAATATGGGCAAGCCCTATCAGAACTCTACAATAGAATAGATTTTCAGAGATTAACAGAGATAGAAACTTTTATTAATTTAATATATACAAAAGCCTTTGTGGGATTAACAGTGGCATCGGGCCTCTCCTTAGGAATGGCTATGTATTTATATAGTTTTCTAAGTAAAGGTAGTATAATATGGGGAGCTCCCGCTGGTTTAATGCGATTATTATAGCTGTTTTGCTAATACTTGTTGGTTGTTTAGAGGCCAGCAATACAAAGATTACCAATGTTTGTTGTAGTAAAGTTGTTGATGGAGAATGTGTAGCTTTAAATATGACAAATGGAAGCTCTCCTGACGATTATTCTTTGATTTCTGGAGGAAACTGTTCTTTGAAATCACAGGTTTGTTATAATGTGGAAATTGAAGTTCTCTCAGAAGGGAAAGCTGGAAATGTAACCTTGCCAATGTGTAAATATGCTGCCCAAGGTTATTGTAATGTTTCATATTCATTCTTAACATACGGAAAATACTATCCAAATAAAGATGCCAATTATGATCCAGTAGTTCAAATGTTTATGTTTAACAATAGCACTGTAAACGATGAAGTTCCACTATCTAATAAAGCACCCATTAAACTACTTTATGCAAAACCTTACTTGGATACTTTACCCATTTTGGATTTAAGAACAGCCAATATTTATGGAATAAAATTTGGTGTTGGTAGATCTATAAAACAGTATGAGCAATATAAGAATTTCTTCCCATTCGATTTCTCTTATTCGGGACAACCTCTTTATAACCCTTATTTCTATGTTTTAAGCAATAAAACAGAGGATATCTGTGAATTTAACGGAAATAATTATGAGTGTAATGGAAGGGAATTCAGAACAATGGAGGCTTGTTTATTATTCTGTGAAATGCCCGATTTTTCTAAACCCGCTATCTGGGACATGAGAAGGTTTGATATAACTGTTAATAGATCTCTGGGATATCAGTGGTTCTATAGGAAAATTGAGTTAAAGGATGAGGATTGGAAGGACATTGACGTTTCCTTGCCCGGAATATTCCTAAGAGATGTTATCGTTAAGGAAACTGGTTTGTTTGATTTATTTAATAGGTATGAGGTTGGTTTGTTTAAGAGATTTGCTGACGGCCCCGCACCCAATTTCTTTGGAATAGTTAACAATAGTTCATTGGTTGTTGCACAACGAGGTCGGTCAGGTTTGTTCTTAGGAGAAATTGTTAGAGTAGGTTCAAGAGCTTGGGTTACACTGGAAGATGGAAATTATACTTTTAGAGTTATTAATTATTCGATAGAAACAAGATCTATAAATGCCAACCTTCTGAAAGATATTAATTACAAGGGTGCTCCAATAAACGAAGGTTTGGACAAATATTACATTAAAAATTATTATAGCGTAATTGAACTGGATTTAAACGCTACTGTTAAATTTGAAACATGTTTCTTTGTATGTTGGACAACCGGTGTTGAAAGATATAATCCTTTAAGAGTTCTTTTCTACAATAACGTAACAGAAATCATTGCAGAAGAGAGGGTTCCATATGCTTATATTTCCCATATTTTACCTTATGCTTATTATTATAGGTTTTTCAAAAACACTGGAATACATCATAAGTTCCCTAGAATGGCAGTAAATGGAACATTAATGAATTTTACAGGGTTGCCATATGAATGTTTAGCAGGAGAGAACTTTGAATATTGTGATACTACGTATTATGCAAGATATAGTTGTGTGGATAAAGATACAGGAGAGGATATAGAGTGTGGTTGTACTGAAGATGGTTGTTATGCTCTAAGACCTATTGGGGGTTTAGGTTTTTATTATTTATTTCCAACTAAAACAATAAGGGATCCTTATTATGATATTGATTATACTTTACCTTCGTTATTGACACCCACACTAAAGTTTGATGATTCTTGGAAGGTAAAGCCTTCCATTAATTTAACGGACAGTAATTGGAGTGGTTATATGGAGCATTACAGTTTTCCTAGCCGCTTAGTAGACGTTCCTGGATATGGAAAAGCTTTGGCAATTCCCAGACATCTGTCATTTTTCTACGCGCCAGGTTCAGATTTAAAAATAATGAACTGTTTTGAAAACTATTCAGGCAGCGATAGTGTTGTTATTTGTTACTCTGGACCTGAGGATACAGATTCATTTTTCCCTGTTCCCGTTAAATATCTAAATGTTAGAGGTTCCCTAGGCAGTGCATTCTGTAACACTGTGTTAAATGATGGAGAACTTTTCAATAAATCCTTTGTTAGATATCTATCGCACATTGAAGATAGGGCATATTTATTTAGTGTGGCGTTTGCTGTGGATATGGATGGAGATAACGCTATTGGAAGGTGTAAACTGGTGCAAGATGATACGGGTGAATGGAGTATAGAAGTTAGAACTTATGGATTGCCAAAATTACCAAAATCAAAACTCACAAGCGTTGCTCAATTGATAACATGGGTTCCAAATTTCAATTACACCGGTGATATTAAAGATGATGTTGTTCCAGCAAAGCATGCTTGTGGGTTCCCAGATAAAGATTACAGAACCATTTCATATAACATGTATAGGCAGGTAAAGGGTTGTTATAGTGGAACTATTGTTAATGAAACAAAGGTGGTGGGTCCTGCCACAACAGAAGATGTAGATACTATTTCTAATTATAGTTATGGTTTTTGGAACCATTTACCTAATACAGAACAATCCCTTAAGAACCTCTTAATCCAAGGTATTCAACCTATTCTATTTATAGATGATGATGTACCCGAAGAGTATTATTTCAAATTACTAAGGGATATTAATAGTTTTATTGTAGTAGATGCTGCCATGGTCTATCCATTTATCCAATATACGGATTATCCTATAGGAAGCGTTATCGTTGTTGCCAAGGATAATGCTCAAAAAGATGCGGCGAAACAAGCGTGTGAAACATGTCTGGCCGTTCTACCAATAGACTTTGATGTAAGCCCAGGAAGTGCTTCATTTAATGGATATAATCCTGCTACAGGTCAATATTGTAATAGGCCTCGCTTGGGAATCTATACATGTCCTATTTCAGGAACAGTGGATTGTTCCTCAGAACCTTGGTGGGATCAAGAGATTCTATTCTTTACAACCAAATTCACAGGCATAAATTCATTAAACGATGCTTATCAAGCACTATATCACATGTTAGAAGCCCTTAATAAAAGCATCACATATTCAGGAAAACCTGCTTATCTCTATATTTATGATGTCCAACCAATCATTGGAACAAAATACCTTATGATGGCAATGTCCAATTTAAGCACCAATTTATCTGCAGTAGGTGTAAT
>WAPD01000019.1 GCA_015520875.1 Microcaldota archaeon | reverse complement strand
TGTGTATAAGAGACAGCCAATACTGATTAGCCCTTGGACAATAGAGGATTTTGATAAAAAGGTAAGGGTAGATAGACCTCTAAATGTTGTTACAGAGAATTTAATAAAAAGCAAAAAAATCTTCATAGTGGAACGTTTGACAAATAATTCCACATTAAATAGAAAAATAATGCAATGTGGTGTGGATATTGCATATTCTTTGGGAGCAAACAAAACAATTGTTCCATATGTTTTGGAAAATGGAACATGTTATACAGAAAATGGAAAGTTCCCTGAATTTTATTGTGCTAAAATGTTGGAATTAAACAATTTATTAGGAGGTTCATTTTATTTCATATTAGATCCAAATACAAATCATAGCATGTATGAAAAAGCTATCTTCATAAACCCAAAATATGCCAAGAATTGTTATGTAGTGCTCTCTAAAATATAGTATATCTCATAGGTTTCTAATTGTTTTTCTAACTCTACATATTTTTTTTGTATTTCGGCAAGCCTTTCATCTATCTTCTCTATTTCAGCATCATCTACGATATACTTCAAGGAGATGTCCAATTGCATTTTCAATTGAAGCTTTTCCAACTCCTTTAATTTTTTAAGAAAATCTTCTTTTTCTTTTTGTTCCACAATATACTCTTTAGGCTTTTTGTAGATGACTTCAAATCTAATAACGTCTGCTGGAATTACTTCTTTTTCATTATAATATGAAGGTATAAATAAATAGCTTAACAACATGGCAGCTTTTTTAGGGTGTTTAACTTCAATGGGCTTTTCCAGAGAACCTTTAACAATAGCTTGTTTCAATTCAGGATATAATTCTAGAATTCTAAGAACAATTCTTTCTTTATCTATTAATCTCTTATATACTTCCTCTCTTTTCAACAAAATGTCATAATAACGGCCCTTTTTCTCTTTTACTTGTTTTAGGAATTCTTGCTCATCCGAATTCATTAACGTATCTTCATATTCTAAGATAACTTCAAACAATGGAACCTCGTCCTCGTTTATCTTTTCCCTCTCCTGGCTAAACTCTTCTGAAAGGCGGTCTATCTCTTCATTGTTGATCTCTCCAGACCACCTTGCTCTTATAAGCGAATCATAATATCTCTTTCTTGCCTTTAAGTAGGAGGTATACATAACCTGCCACCAATACTAATATTATTGCTACCAAAACATTTATAAATTGCCCTATCTTTAGTTCTCTTTCATCACCGAATACTTTCTCCAAATTATTGGCAACTTCCGCCGTTTTTTCATAATTTTCTTTTGTTTCCTTTAAGTACTGGGCTTGGGATGCATATACATTGGCCCATTTAGATTTATATGAGTTTTTTAATTCTTTATTTCCAGGGACAACAAACGCTAAGTTATAAAGACTTACTAATACGTTATCTATGTGGTAAATAGCAAGCCTGTATTTTTCTCCTTTCGTTTCATAACCTTCTTTTAACCATCTTTTCTGAAGAGCTTCTAAGTATGTGTTATTGTAAGTAAGGTTTTTGTTTTTATGAATATTTTGGGCTAATTTACACCATAAATATGCTTGTTCATATTCATAATATTGGGAAAACTTTTCATCAAACAATTTACCATATTTCTTTTGCAAAACATCTTTTGCCCAGCCAACCCTAACCAATGATGCTATATCATCTTCTGTATTTCCGTTTATGGAAAAGCTGTTTAAACAGCGTTCTACTTTGGATTTTAATTCTTCCGAGGGTTTTTTATTGTGTAAGTAATAAAGGGCAACTTTTTCTGCTGCTGCTAAAAACAGATAGTTGGCTGCCGAATAGTAATAACCTTTAGAAGCTATTTTATCTGTGACCTTTGTTAAATTCCCATAATAATCGTCAAATTCTTTAAGCCCTATGTTATAACTTAAAATCTCCTTTTTTAACATTTCATAATCTTGTTTCAAAAATGAAATATTGTATTTTGATGGCTTTTTAGGAACTTTGGGGTATACGAAGATTTTGGATTTGTTGTTATGACCATAGACATAGCCATTCTTATAATTTAATTCACTTACATGATTTATCCAAGTTATATTTATATCTTTAAACAATGTGGTGATGTAATATTGATAAGGGGATGTTATAGTTGTAACAAAGTTTTTGAAACCCCTATCTCGGGCCGCTTCTATTTTTTCTTTTAATCCTCCGATGGGATAAACATTTCCAATATAGTCTATTGCCCCAGATGCTATAGTGTTGTTTGTTTTATATTTCAATACAATGTAAGCTAATAAACCCCCAGAACCTCCAACAACATCCGATGATAGTTCAACATCTACTCTACAAGACTGATTTGATAATTTATAGGCATCTAAAAAGCTTTTTTGAGTATCCTGCCCTATGCTATGGAAGATATTAACATAAAGACCTGTTCCGTTTTTGAACCATATATTTCCTGTAACCAACGTTCCACCACTTTCACTAACGGCTGGGAACTCAACACTTAAATATCCTTGACAAGCTCCTGTTAATGCTAAAAATAGAAGGAATATCATGCATAATTAACTAGGTATGTTTTTAAATCCCTTATCCATAAATATTAATCTATGTATGACCACAAGAAAGTAGAAGGTGAGATGGAATCTTTTTGGAAGGAAAACCAAATTTATGAAAAGGCAAGGAAAAAATCCCAATCTTTTGAAAAAGAATTCATATTTATAGATGGACCTCCTTTTGTTACAGGAGATATCCACCCTGGAACTGCTTGGAATAAATCCATCAAGGATTCTTATTTAAGATACTTTAGAATGAAAGGGTTTAATGTTTGGGACCAACCAGGATTTGATACTCATGGATTGCCTATTGAGGTTAAGGTTGAAAAGAAACTCGGCATTACTAATAAGAACGAGATTGAAGAAAAGTATGGTTTGGAGAGGTTTATTAAGGAATGTAAGGCATTTGTGGAAGAATATAGGGAAATCATGACAAGACAATTAAAATCATTCCATGTATGGATGGACTGGGACAATCCTTATATCACCTACAAAAATGAATATATTGTTAGGTCTTGGAAGACTATAAAAAGGGCCTGGGAAAAAGGTTTGTTAAAGGAGGGAAACTATGTTGTTCCATATTGTGAAAGATGTGAAACAACTTTGGCCAACTATGAATTAGAATATAAGGATTTAACAGACCCTTCTATCTTTGTAAAGTTTCCTGTTAAGGGAAAGGAAAATGAATACTTGTTAATCTGGACCACTACGCCTTGGACTTTGGTTGGAAACTTGGCGGTTATGGTTCATCCTGAAGAAACCTATGTCAAAATAAAAAAAGGAAATGAATATTTAATTTTGGCAAAAGCTAGGTTAGAAGCTTTAAAGGATATTCTTGGAGACTATGAAATAGTTGAAGAGTTTAAAGGAAGGGAATTAGAAGGATTGGAATATGAGCATCCATTCCAAGATAAAATTTTATTGAAATATCCTAGAAAGGTTATTTTATCTGAGGAATTTGTGTCTATGGATGATGGAACAGGTTTGGTCCATAGCGCTCCTGGTCATGGAGAAGAAGACTTTAAGGCAGCTAGAAAATACAATTTACCTGTTATCTCTGTTGTAGGGGATAAGGGAGAATACTTGAAAGAGGCGGGAGAGTTTGCAGGCAAAAACGCAAGAAAAACAAACCCTGAAATAATTCAATTATTAAAAGAAAGGGATCTGTTGTTGCACGAAGGAACAATTACTCACAGATATCCTACTTGTTGGAGGTGTAAAACTCCTTTAATATACAGGGCAACCCATCAATGGTTTATTACAATTACAGACGTTAAGGATAAAATGATAGAAGAGGCAAAGAGCGCTAAGTGGGTGCCTAAATTTGCTGAGAAAAGATTTTTGAATTTCTTGCAGGATGCTCCTGATTGGTGTATTTCTAGGCAAAGATACTGGGGCATTCCATTGCCTATCTGGAAATGTAAAAATGGACATGTTAAAATAATAGACCAAGCACCTGAAGGCGTTGAAGACTTACATAGGCCTTACATAGATCAAGTTACTTTCAAGTGTGAAGAATGTGGAGAAACAATGCATAGAGTAAAGGATGTTTTAGATGTGTGGTTTGATTCTGGTAATGCTGTTTGGGCAAGCACAGGAAAAGATGTACAAGCGGACTTTATTCTGGAAGGTCAAGACCAAATCAGAGGATGGTTCTACTCTTTGCTAGGTTCTGGAATAATCTACTATGATAAAATACCTTATAAAGCAGTTAGCATGCATGGGTTCTTCTTAGATGAAAATGGAATAAAGATGAGCAAGAGCGTTGGAAACTTTGTTCCAGTAGATGAAATTATAGACAGAATGGGTGCTGATGCATTTAGATTGTTCAGTTTATCGAATACATTATGGGAGGATTTGAAGTTTAATTGGAAGGATTTGGAAAATGCAAAAAGAGACCTTAACATTGTTTTGAACCTTGTTTCATATCTTGAAAGCGAATACGAGCCTTGGAAGATCCCTGAAATGGAACCTAGCTATGTGGAAGATAAATGGATTTTATCAAAGATGAATTCTTTGAAGAAGGCTTATCAAGAGGCTTTTGAAAGGTATGAGTTGTTTGATGGGGTAAGGAAATTAAGGAGGTTCATTGAAGAGGATTTAAGCAGGTTCTATATGAAATTGGCTAAAAATAGGGTGAAACTCGGGGACACAATGCCATTGAAGGTGCTTTATGAAGTGGTTAAGGAAGTATTGTTGATGTTAGCACCAGTTACACCTTCCATTGCTGAATATGGGTATCAGAAGTTTTATAGAAAATATGAAAATGTTGAATCTATTCATTTAATGGAACTAACACCTCATGGAACAATTGATGAGCAATTAGAAAGAGAAATGGAAACAGTTAGAGACATGGTGGCCCAAGGACTGGCAGTAAGGCAACAACATCAATTAAGCTTAAGAATGCCTCTACAAAAGGCCTATATTCCAAAACAATATGAAAAGTATGGGGAGATAGTGAAACAAATGTTAAATGTAAAAGAAGTATCAACAGAGGAACCTGAAACAAAAGATATTGAGTCCCAAGACTATTATTTAACATTGGAGAAAGAAATAACTCCAGAACTGGAAAAAGAATGGTTGCTAAACGAGGTTCTTAGGAGGGTTCAATTTATGAGAAAGAAACATTCTTTGAAGCCTGATCAATATGTGAAACTATATATTGGTGGGGATCTAATTGATATAGTGAAACAATTTGAGGATGTTATTAAAGATAAAGCAAGAGTAAAGGAAATTGTTTATGAAGAAAAGGGAGAAGAATTTGATATAAAAGGAAAGAAGATAAAATTGGCACTAGAATTGTTGGATTAGTTCGTTTATTTCTTCTATTTTTACTGTTTCTTTTAGTTCGTTTCCTATAATGTTCTTTTTTGGTTCTTCGTATAACTCTCGGCTTAAAAGAGATTCAGCGAGGCTCATGGTAAATCCTAATACTCTTGGCAATTCACCCATCTCAATATTTAAGGTCTTTTTTAACTCTCTTGCCACTTTTAATGGAATTGCTTTATCAAATGTTTCACCTGTATGGGCAACGCTTAACATATTGGAATAAGTCATTACTCTTGTTGCTGCTTCTTTTCTTGTTTCTCCATCAGCAGCTAACATCATTGTTTTACTTTCTAATAATAATTGTTTCAACACATAGCGGGTTGTTTCAGGATCTTTTGCCAACACTTTTTTGATTAATCCTGGAAAGATGTTGTTTTTGGTTTGTTCAAATATGGGCGATTTGTAAACACTTAGCAGTTTTGAGAATTCTTCTCCACTTTGAGCTAACATTAACGGAGAAAACAAAGCTACCTTGTATATTTTTTCAACTATCTCTCTTGATGCGTTTTCCCCAGCCACCTTTTTAGCGAACTCTAGTAATTGTTTTTTCACTTTAGATGCGGGAATGAAGGCAGGGATGACCCTGCCCTTGAGCTCTTCTATTCCTTGGTGAGATGAGATGCGTGGGAGAGTATCAGGAGTGGGTTCTCTGAATCCTCCGTATGCAGCTGGAGGTACTTTTTTTGGTTGTTCTTTAAAAGTTCCCACTCGCATGATTAACTATATAAAATATCCTTAATTTAAATGGATATGTTGGAAATATTCTTACTTTTTAACTATTTATATGGAAAAATTCTACACTTTTCGTATTCTAGCAATAAAAAATGCCTCTCCCGCGTCCTTTGCGGAAATCCTTTTTGTATGTTTTATATCGCTATACTCTTTACCTTCACCGTCTTTAGCCGGTATAGGAAGATTTATAGGTTCAAGCTTTGCATTTTGGAAATTTTCTAACAACCACTCAATTACTCCTTCGTTCTCCTCGTAAGTAACGGTACAAGTAGAATATACGAGCACTCCGTTTTCTTTTAAACCTTCAAAAACAGCCTTTATCATGTCTTTTTGAACCAATGACAATGTTTTAACAATTCCGGGTGTTAATCGTTCCCATGCATATTTATGGGACCCTAAGGCACTACAAGGAGCATCTAATAAAGCTTTATTATAACTAAATGGAAATGTTTTTTTAGCATCCCATGCTTTGATTACTGTGTTTAAAACACCCAATCTAGAAATATTTGACCTCAGTGCCCTTAACCTATCTGCTTTATCTGTTGCAAAGATTGTTCCCTTGTTCTCCATTAGCATGGCTATTTGGGTTGTTTTACTTCCAGGGGCTGCGGTTGCATCATATACAGTGTCCCATGGTTTTGGGTCCAACACAATGGGTGGAATAGCAGAGGCAAGAGATTGAGAATGGATATATCCGCCTAAATATTCGATAGTTCTACCTATAGAAATTGGCTTTGTTAACTCTTTCATATAGGGAATAACCGTATCTTTAACATAACTCAATTTCAAATCTTTGGGAGCTTTCAAAAGATTAATCCTAATAAATTTCCTTAAACCTAAGAATTCTATTTCATCTAACTGTATGTTAACACCCCTTTACTTAGTCTCATTGTGAAACTATCTATTGCATATTTTATCATAGCTGAAAATGGGGATGGGCCATCATACGATAGAGCATCCAATTCACAAATATCATCTTTTGTTAAATTTAACTCTTGGGCGAACTTCTCTAAAGCTTCCTCTTTTGTCATTGTTCCATCCACTAATCCATATTTTAATGCTTGTTTTCCTGTGAAGATTCTACCATCTGTTACCTTGTCAATGTATTTTTTATCTATATGCCTTCGTTCCATCACTAGTTTTTTGAATTGCTGGAAACTTTCGTTCACAATGGAGAATAATATTTCTTTCTCTTCAGGAGTTAATTCTCTATAAGGGCTTCCAATATCTTTGTGAGGACCGGATTTAATAGCAGTCATGTTAACTCCAATCTTTTCAAAGAGCCCTTGGTAATTGGATAAATACATGATTACTCCAATGCTACCTGTTAATGCATTAGGATGTGCATATATTTTATCAGCAGCTAGTGAAACATAATATCCCCCGCTTGCTCCAATTTCTTCAATATAAGCAACCTTCGATTTATTAAACTTTAGCAATTTTCTATAAATAACATCGCTTGCAACTACACCCCCTCCAGGACTATTTACGACAACAAACAATCCTTTTACATCATCTCTCTTTTGGGCTTCTTCAATTGCCTTTATATAATCTTCGGCTCCGTAGGTTTTCTCAAAAAATCCTTCTTGCCCTTTCAAAAATATAGGACCATCAATTTCTATTACCGCGATACATTTTCCTCCTAAAGAAGGCAAGGAAAAGCTCATAAGAGCAACCAATCCAATAAATACAATCCCTATTAGAGCAATGATGGCAATTCCTTTCCATACTCTTTCAGAAACATTAAACCTTCTCATATCTTTTCACCTTCTAAAAACTTCTTAACCATTTCTTTATTTATAGGTGTGGTTAATCCTAAAATAGAATGGATCATTTTTAATATTTCTATTATCTTATCAGCATCTTTGATGCCCGAAAGTTTGGCAAATAATAAAATAGATTCTCTGGTTGAGAGATCCCCACCGAGCATTCTATAGAATAAAACTCCACTTGCTCCAAACCTTTTATATATAGCAAAGGCATCATATCCATATTTCCTCCTTACTTCTTGCCTTGAAAGTTTCCTTATCTTAACTAACTTCTTGGATTCCAAGTATTTCAATATCTTTTTTATGGTATCCATTGGAATCTTTAATTGATATGTTAAATCCAAAACATCTTTTTCATTTTTATCAAATAAATGTTCTAATACAACTCTACCTTCTTTTCCATATTTCAACGCCAAATCAAGCCCCACTGTGTATTTTTCCAACCCTCCCGATCCCAAATATTGGTATGCTTCTATCTCATCTTCAATAGGAACGTCTATCTCCTCTTCTAGTGAAGTAGGTTCCTTAGCTTCTATTAATGGGGCAAACCTGCTTTCGGTTGTTTCTTCTACTTCAATTAATCCCATTGCCTTTAGGAAATCCATTATTTCAACTACTTTGTCTAAGCTAACGCCCGTCATCTCTGCTATTTCCCTTATGTTCTTTCCTTGACCTGCTATTGTATAGACTTTCAAACCTTCCTCTCCATATTTTCTATAAATGGTTTTTTCTACAGGAGTTAAATTAGTGTCTTCAGGAGGGGGTTCTTCAACCAAGGATGGAGAAGGCCCATCTATACTAATACTGGGTTCTGGTTCCATAGAGGGCTCTGGAATCTTGGTTTCTTCTTTTGGTTCTGGAAGTTGGAATAACTCTTCGGGCTCCTTTTTAGGAAGCTCTTCTTTTTTAGGAGGTTCCTCTCTTATGGATGGTTCTTCTGGGGCAATAGAAGGTGGTTCTTCCTTTGGAGGGCTGGCTACTACCGGGGAAGGTTCTTCCATATCCTCTACTTTTTCCAATATTCCTTTGCTAACCAGAAAATCTTTAACGCTCTCAGGTAATTGGAATTGATACAACAATTGGGAGAGTTCAGCATCATCTATCTCTTGATATGTAGATAACTTAGTATAAAACTTGAGACCATTTTTTCCATATTGTTTAGTAAGCTCTTTTTTATCAGCCATCTTTTCAGCAAAAGACCTTTCTGTCAGTTTATATCTCACATCGTTATATCAAACCCAAAATTTTTAAACCGTTTCTTTATTTATTCTATTGCCGGGATGGCGGAGTGGTCGAACGCGCCGGACTTGAGATCCGGTGCCCGCAAGGGTTCGGGGGTTCGAATCCCTCTCCCGGCGCTTATAAAAACCTTTTTCCCAATCTAAATATGGATTACTCATATAGAAGCTTTGTAAAAGATATGCTGGTGGAATTTGTTCCCTATCCTTCTCAAAGATTAATAATACTATTCCAAG
>WAPD01000018.1 GCA_015520875.1 Microcaldota archaeon | reverse complement strand
GTATTCTATATTGCTTGTAGGATTTATCAATCCGAAGATTAAAGCGCTTCTTTCAGAATCATAAACAATGTCATTAAGCCTTAATTCTGAAACAGGAACAGGTAAATAGAATATTCCCAAAGGTCTTGGGTTCTCTCCTGGAACAGTTTCACCAAATTTCAACAATAAACCGAATTTAAAGTCCTTGTTTAGCTCCTGGGAAAGCTCTTGTTCCAAGTTCTTTTTCATGTTATAAACAGATGTAACTAATTTCCTCTCAAATATATAAAGGCCCTTTAATGTTCCGTTTTTGGCCAAAGATTTTATGAATTCATAGATAGTGCTTGGGACCAAATCTCCTGTTAAAATAATGGGCATAGAAGCATTGCTAACCATTCCTTCTTCTAATTCAGTTCCAGAAGCTATCAAAGCCATCCTTCCAAATTTTTGAGGGTTGTAATAGTAATTAAACAAAGCAATGTTGTCTTCGTATCTATCTCCACCTAAGGAACCTATAGTCTGAGCACCTTTTGATTCTAGATAAGTTTGAACTTCTCCTGAAATAGGTCCAAACATCAAAAGCTCTCCGTCAAAATTGTCCAATAGGGAGGATAACTTAGAAACATTACCATCTGTAAATAGAATGAAATATTTGTTATGGATTGAGAATGGTAACAATGAAACAGCATAGTCTGGATAGTAATAATTTACAACAACAACCTTATTTGGTTGTAACTCTTGAAATATGAGATGATTTGTCTCAATAGAGTTGTTTGATTTAAACGGAGTAACGTTGTTGTTTTGTAAAGTGTAATTAGCTAAAGCCGGACTTATAGGATTTCCTTCAATATAATAAATGGTTCTATTTGTTCCGATTTTTATTTTCATTAACTCAAAATCTGGATTGTGGGGGATAAATCTAGTGGTTGTATTAGAGAAAATAGCAAAATCCACACCATTAATAATATCCCCATAATCCAAAGAATTAACTAGAACCAAATCATAGGCAGTAGAAAGAGAAAGAAAAGCAAAAAACAACAACCAAAGCACTGGGATCAGCTTAGGTCTACAAAGATGTAATAAGTTTCAAACCCGCTAGGACCGAATGTTGTAGGTAGCATTACTTCAAAGTCTACTGGAACTCCCTTGTAACCGTTTCCTTGCCTTAGTTTGGAACAGAATGCTAGGTCAGCTTCTGTAGGTGTTGCAGCATCCTTAATTGCATATGTTGCGTAGGCACTACCAGATTGGTGGGTTGCTGTTGCTGCACCTGTCACTGTTGCTACGCTTAAATCAACTGTTCCTGTACCTGTTAGTGTATTTGTTGCGCTATCGGAAGCTGTTGTAGGGAAGGCGAATGCTGTATCCACATCGGAAGCTGTTGCTGCTTGAGAGGTTCCAAAGTTAAATGCGGTGTCTTGTGTGAAACATACCCATCCAGAGCCGCTCCAGGTCCATGAGAATAGTTGTACTCCAGCACCGTCACCAGCTTCCTTCAACACAATTGTACCTGAGAAGTTACCGAATACACCTGCCCACCTGTCTGTTAATGTTGTAGAACTTATTGTTAGGTTGGTTATATTTCCTCCTTCTGTTACCAAAGAGTCTCCTGCTGCTGTAAAGGTCCATCTTGTATAGTTCACTTGCAAGTCAACATCTGCTTGGCTAACTCCTGCGTGCACAAGCACAAATCCGAAAGCCACTAAGAGAGCAATTAATCTGTATTTCATGATTATAATAGGAACATATCTGTTTAAAAAAGCTTCTCCCATCTCCACTATTTATAATTTTTACTCACTTAAAAGTAGGTTATGAGATACGTTATAACAGCAGCTTTGATATATGCTAATGGTCCTATTCATTTAGGGCATATAAAAAGCACTTATTTACCCGCAGACATTTTTACAAGATTCTTAAAGATGGAAGGTCATGAAGCATATTATATTTGTGCAACAGATGACCATGGAACCCCTATTTTATTAGAAGCAGAAAAAAGAGGCATAAGTCCCAAAGAACTGGTAAAATTTTACCACGAAAAGGATGAAAAAGAGTTTAAGGCCCTAGGAGTAAATTTCGATATTTTTCATTCCACATCAAGCGAAGAAAACAAAATCACAACAATAGAATTTTATGAAGCTTTAAGACCCTATATTTATGAAAAGAATGTTTTGCAATACTACTGTAAAGAATTGAACAAATTTTTACCAGACCGGTATATCAAAGGAACTTGTAAATAC
>WAPD01000017.1 GCA_015520875.1 Microcaldota archaeon | reverse complement strand
ATTCTATTGTTTATGGATTCTGCAGGTAGGGATGTTATAAAGGCAAAGGAGATAATAAAAATCTCTGTTATATTCCAATTGATAATAAGGTATTTTATAATAAGGTTGAAAATAGATTATCCTGGGGACATGGAACGTGTCAAGGCCCGCTTAACATATCACAATTCCAAATAAAATTCTTTTTCTTTAGCTTCTTTTAATGCCTTCTCCACCTTTTCATAATTTTCCAATATTTTATTACCTACTAAAGTATATTCTTCTATAGCTTGTTTCACTTCGTCTATTTCCCTTAATAGTTTCTCCTTACTTTTTTCCAGGGCCTTTACCTTGCTATCGCTTAGCACTATTTCCCTATCATATAATTGATCCAAAAAAGGGCTTAACTCATCGCATCTTTCAAAACCTTCCATCTCCACAACTCTAAAATCATCTTTGGAACAATGAGGTGCTAAAAGTTGTTCCACAATATTAACATCCTCTTCAATATTTCCAGTTAGTTTATCTTTTAAAGCTTCAATATAGGGTTTTCCAAAAGCGGTTGCTATGTATTTTTCCATATTTGAAGAATCCCAGAGCTCTTTTTTATAGGGTTTTGTTTTAGGCTCTGGATGATGTAAATAAAACACGGTTTCTCCATTTTCCTTTATCATCACATCTCCTTTACCAAACATTTCCAAAATCAATTGCCATGTTCCAAAATCAAATACAACAACTCTATCTTCATCCAACAAATAAACATCTCTTAAGATAGAATTTCTATAGGTTCTTAGTTTTTGAACTATCCTGTTGGTTTGTCCTGGAGGATATATAATGGAAGCAATGTTTATCCTTTTTCCAAGTTGGAAATTTATGGAATCCTTAAATTTCAACCTATAGATATCGTTAAACACATAAACATTTTCCAATCTCTGTCCAACAACTTTTTTTAACTCGCGAATGATATAAAGGAATTCTATCCTATATAAAGACCTCATTTCACTTCTAAAATAATGTAGCTTAAAATGGCTTCCCCGCTTTTACTCACCTCCATCGTTACATTATATTGAGTTTTATTTATATCTGAGACTTTGTATTCTAAGGTTGGGTAGTTACCTGTTATAGGTTCCAATAACACTAAATAAACGTTTTTTACTTCATCTGAGGAGATATTCAATGGAACTTCTGAGATAATAACGCTAGGTTCGCAAATTGCTCCTGGATAGTCTTTTGATATTTGGGAAACATTTGTGAAGCTATCATTTACGATAATATAATCTGGTCCCAAGTAAGTTACATAAGGTTGTTTCACAGATCCTGAGATATTCTTACATATATTGGAATGGTTTTCAATTTT
This sequence comes from Microcaldota archaeon, assembly GCA_015520875.1. GTDB lineage: Archaea > Micrarchaeota > Micrarchaeia > Anstonellales > J096 > JAADEL01. The sequence goes on along the minus strand of WAPD01000017.1, from coordinate 4,718 downwards.
TGTCCTGTTTTCAAAGGAAAATATGTATTGGTAAAAGGTCTTTTCCACTTTTTTCAACCTATATGGAACTGCGATAACTTGCTTTTTTACCACAGGTGTTAATTGGGAGCTTGCCAATACTGTTCCATCTCTTAAAGCAAACCTTCCTTGCAAAACAATGGTTGTGTTTATAGGCAATAAAGGCAAATAATCCACATATGAATGGTTTGCAATATCTACTGCTACTAAATAGGTTAAAACCTTTGGAGCTTTGCCCTTTAACTTATTGTAAAATTCTGTTATATTTCCCTTTATTATAACAAATGTTGTATTATTGGATGTATAATAATTCTTGGAATAGTTCCTCATCCAAGGTTCAAAATCTCCTTGAAATATTAACTTATCTCCATAGCCGACAACCCTGTATGGAATTTGCAAATCCGCTTCTCTAATAGAACCTGTATTTACCGGACCTCCTTTAGAAGGACTTAACAAAAATATATAGGCAATCTCTCCTAACACTAAAATAACAACAAGGGCAATAACTATTTTTGCTTTTGTGTCCATTATGGTTTTTAAATTGATGTAATGTTATTTAAACCTATGTTGTATGAGATAGAGTTTGAGATAAGGGACAAAAACAACAATATAATAGAATCTACACAAGGAGAGATAGCAAAGCAACAGTTTGGAAAAGAAGGTCCTTTGTTAATAACACCTGAACTATTAAGATTGCCAATATTAAAGAAATTCTTGGCAGATGCAAAAGAAGGCGATTCCATAGAGCAAGAGGTTCCACCAGAAGAAGCATACGGAAATAAAGAAAGGGCTTTGATAAAAAAAGTTTCTACAAGCATTATAGAGGGCGGAGATAGATTACAACCTGGTTTGTATGTTAGATTTGGGGATATTATCGGAAAAGTTATTTCGGTATCTCCTGGTAGAGCCACAATAGATTTTAACCATCCATACGCAGGAAAGCCTGTTGTGGTAAAGGCAAAGGTTTTGAAAATCTACAAAGAACCAAAGGAAATGTTAGATAAAATAAAAGAGTATTATGAATTAAAAGTTAATTATGAGTTAGATGGGGATTCCTTGAAGGTAGAGGGCGAGGATAAAGACAAGTTCTTGGAACTGCTAAAACTGTACAAAATTAATTTAAAGGTTGTAGAGTAAATTATGGACTTTCAAACTACCAAAGATATTAAAATACCTAAATTGCTCATTGACCAGGTAATAGGTCAAGATTATGCAAAAGAGCTTGTAAAAATAGCAGCAAAACAAAAACGAAGCCTATTATTGGTTGGACCTCCTGGTATAGGAAAGAGCATGCTAGCTAAAGCAATGGCCGAGCTCTTGCCCACTAAAAATGAATTAGAAGACATTTTAGTATATCCAAATCCAACGATGGAAAATGAGCCTTTAATAAGAACAGTAAAATCCTTCCCAGATTTCAATTATATAGTAATGCATGGGTTCCAAAGGTATTACACCCCTGCAGAACTCCATAGAATTAGATTATATACACAGGAAGGTAGATTTGATGAATTACCTGCATTGTTGGGAAAAAGCCTTGGTAGAAGGATTTATGAAAGGGAAAACGAGATAAGAGCCCCTAAGCTAATACAACAACCCAAGGGATCCAGATTTCAGGATTTGGCACTTTCTTTATTGTTGGGAGGTTTAACTGGTTATATTTTATTTGGAGCTTCCGGTAATCTAATAGGATTTGGAATAACTTCATTGGCACTAACATTGATATTCTATATTTGGATAATACCTGTACTTAGAAGAATGGGGTCTGTTGGAAGGATTCCTATAAATCAAAACACAGCACCAAAACTTATAGTTGATAATTCCTATAGAACAACTGCTCCATTTATAGATGCTACTGGAACAAGGGGCGGAGCTTTATTGGGTGATGTGAAACACGATCCATTTCAAACAGGAGGTCTTGGAACACCTGCCCATCTAAGGGTAGAGGCGGGAGCTATTCACAAAGCCCACAAAGGAATCCTTTATATAGATGAAATAGGAACAATGCCCTTGGATTTACAACAAAAAATATTAACAGCAATGCAGGAAAAGAAATTCTCTATAACAGGTCAAAGTGAAAACTCGGCAGGTGCTTTAGTTAAAACAAAGCCTGTTCCCACAGATTTTGTACTGGTGGCATCTGGAAATCCTGAGGATATTAAGGGAATACATCCTGCATTAAGAAGCAGAATAAGGGGTTCAGGTTATGAAATTTACATGGATACAGAGATGCCAGACACTCCTGAGAATAGATACAAATTGGCTGTGTTTGTAGCGCAAGAGGTTGAGAAGGATAAAAAGATACCTCATTTTACAAAAGAGGCTGTTGAAGAAATCATAAAAATAGCAAGGGAAATGGCAGATAGAAAAGGTTATTTAACATTAAGGTTAAGGGAATTAGGAGGTATTGTAAGGGCCGCCGGTGATTTGGCATTAAAAGAAGGTGCCCAATTCGTGGAGAAGGATCATGTAAGAAGGGCAAAGGAAACAGCCTTTAGCGCAGAACAACAATATATCATGAAACAAATAGAGAAATCCAAAGAGTACCGTTTACATAAAACAGAAGGCTATGAAATAGGAAGGGTTAATGGATTGGCTGTTTATGAAAATCAGGGCATTGTATTAAAGGGAATAGTAATGCCTATAGAAGCATCTGTCACACCTGCATTAAATCCTAATAGTCCTCAAGTATATGCTACAGGTGGATTAAGGGAAATTGCTAAAGAGGCTGTGCAAAACGTTATGGCCATAATAAAAAAGGCATTTGGAAAAAATCTAGCGAAAAAAGATGTCCATATTCAGTTTGTGCAATCTTATAATGTTGAAGGAGATTCTGCTTCTATAGCCATAGCAGTTGCTACAATATCTGCTTTATTTGGAATTCCTGTAAGGCAAGATATAGCTATGACCGGTTCTTTGGATATTCAAGGAAAGGTATTGGCAGTGGGTGGAGTTAATAAGAAGATAGAGGCTGCTAAAGACCTTGGCTTGCGCGGTGTTATCATTCCAAAGGTTCTAATGAAAGACGTGATGGTAAAAGGTATTGAAATATATCCTGTGGAAACATTGGACGAAGTTCTTGAAATCTCTTTAAAGGACTCTCCAGAAAAAGATAAAATCGTTTCTAAAATAAGGGACGTTATTTTTAGCCAAGCTCCACAGGCTTACCCTCAACCAGCTTCACAGTAACTTCATATTGAGCCACTGGCTGTCCTTTTTCTTCTTTTAAAGGAGGGTACCTTTCTATCAATCTATTTTTTATCAGTTCTTGTAAACCTGTTTTTACCATGAATTTGGATTTAAATTGTTGGATGAGCCATCTATCTGAAAAAGGCAATGTTTTGTATTCTTTTACAATATGGGTTAATAGTTTTCTTCCCATGTTTGTTCTTATCCCTCTCTCTAAGCTAACAAGGGAGAAAATATGAGGTTCTCCTGTATCTTCTACTTTCCCAGAACCTTCTTCATATGTGGTGAAAACCTCTATTGCTAAAATGTCTCCATCCTTGAATTCGTAGTCTATATCGTTGGGAACAGTTGGAATAGGAATTCCACCATGTATCCAATAAGGCTCTATATTGTGGCCTGTTAAATTAGATATTGGAATAACACCCTCTTTAACCACGGCATCATAGATAATCTCTGAGAGCTCAGAAACCCTTATTCCGGTTTTTAATTCCTTCACAGCTTTTTCTACAGCCCTCTTTGCCCCATTTATAAGTTTTCCATGGGACCCTGATAAATCTATCGTTAAAGCATTATCTATTACCAATCCATCTCCATTATGGAATCCAAAATCTATTTTCACCAAATCATCATCTTTGATTAATCTTTTGTCTTCATAAGCAGCTGTGTCGTGGGCAGCTATTTCGTTTACGCTAATGTTAACAGGAAATCCTGGAATGACCTTTTCTTGTTTCATATGCTCCTCAACTGTGTCTACAATATCGGTATATGGCATCTCTGGGATAACGAGTTTCTCTAGTTCTTCCCTGATTTTAGATGAAATCATTTTATCATATTTGGAACTAAAGCTTTTTATCTTTGAAGGATTTTAGTTTTTTAGGTTGTGGCTTTTGAGGTTTTTGTTTATAGAGATAATAGGCAACACCAGCACCTGTTATCACCAATAACCCTAAAACAATCGCTAATTTATTATCTTGCTCTTGATATTGTGTTTTGGCAACTTTAGGAGGTTTTACTTGTTTTGCCAAGATATATGCCTGCTTTATTTGGCCTTTTTCTAGGGCTTCTTTTGCTTGTGAAACATCAGCTCCCTTTTGTTCCAGTTGGTCTAGCCTTTCTTTTATCTTTATTTTAGCTTTCTTCATAGCTGCCTTTACTTCAGATTCCAGTTGCTTTAGTTCCAGGGTTGCTCTTGTTTTGTTTACTAACCAATAGCTCTTTATTGCTTCTATGCGTTGTTGTGCTTGCTTTGGTGTTATGTCAAAGTATTCTGGGATGTATTGGTCTTTAAAGAATTGGAAGAATGTTTTATTATAAGTGAATGGATTAGATAAATCTTTCTCCAATTGTGATAAAGCACTTATGTTACCTACAGAGCTTTCCAAGAATAATTTTCCTAAATAGCTTGTTGCCTTCTCTCCTTTGTAAATCTTCTTTAATTGAGAGTAGATAGCGGAAGCTTTGGATTTTATCTCTTTTACAAGGGTCTGTGGTTTGTATTTCTTAGGGTCTACTTT
>WAPD01000016.1 GCA_015520875.1 Microcaldota archaeon | reverse complement strand
GGGAAACAACACCATAAACAGATTAATAAAATTCGGAGTAAAAGGAACTGAATTAATAGCTGTAAACACAGATAAGCAACACCTTTTACAAATCCACGAGAGAGCTAAGAAAGTCTTAATAGGAAAAAGCATTACAAGAGGTCTTGGAGCAGGAGGTTATCCAGACATCGGAGCAAAGGCAGCTGAAGTAGATAGACACGAGATACAAAAATACATAGAGGGGGCTCATTTGGTATTCTTATGTGCAGGTATGGGTGGAGGAACAGGTTCTGGAGCAACCCCTGTAATAGCCCAAATGGCAAAGGAGCAAGGAGCTATCACAATTGCCATGGTTACCTATCCATTTAACTTAGAAAAGGCAAGAAAGAAGAAGGCAGATGCAGCAATCAGAGAATTGCAAAAGTATGCAGATTCTGTGATTATATTGGATAACAACAGATTGGTGGAATTGTTCCCTAACCTAAAGATGCAAGATGCTTTTGCTGTTGCAGATGAGATTTTGGCAAGAGCTATTGGAGGATTAGTATGGACAATTACCCAACCTTCTCTTATTAACATAGACTTTGCAGATGTGAAATCTGTATTAAACGGAGGTGGAGTTGGTTTCATCGCAGTAGGGGAAGGAAAAGGAAATGAAAGGGTTAAAGTAGCAGTAGAACAAGTTATGAAGAACAGATTGTTGGATGTTGATTTCGAAGGAGCAAAAGGTGCTCTAATCCACATCACAGCAGGAGAGGACCTCTCTATTGGAGATGCAATCAAGGCAGGAGAGATGATCACAGACCAAATGGACCCAGATGCCCATGTAAAATGGGGAGCCCGTCTAATGCCCAACTATGAAGGCAAGATAGAAATTGTGGCAATTGTATCTGGTGTTAAGGGAGCTTCAGTAGGGGGAACAAAGATAGAGAACTTAAAGTATGGAAGCTCCTATGAAGAAGAGAGGCCTAGGATGGGCTTTGACGATGATTTGATAAGCTCTATTTAGAGCTTTTTATTCTTTCTTTTTTTAGCTGAAAAATAGTTAGAGAGAGTATTTTTCTTTTATGATTTCTTCTAATTTCTTTTGTAGCTCTTCCTTTGAATAGCCAGAGAGATAAGAGATATCGGTTGTTAAATAATCCACATATCTTAGAAGGGCGCTTTTCTTCTTTGCCAATTCCCTGGAGCGTATTTTTTGATTAATGTGGATTTTTATTTTCCTGGCAGCTTCCATCAAAGCATTCTTTATCTCTTGGACTATTTCTTCTTCTTGGGAAATAGCGGTTTTACCGGCCGATATATATGGAACAAACACACTATTTAAACTAACTAAAACAAGCACAGGCTCATTATCAAAATCTTTTATTCCATATCTCTTCCAGTCCATGCTTTTAACAGCCTTTGTTATAGCACAGGCAGAAGCATCAAACAACAATGGCACCCTATTTGCAAACCTCATTATAGAGCCTTTAAAATTACCTCCATAAGCTATTCCTACCTCCACAACATAGGGGATACCCCCTCTATATATTTTAGGAGACCTTGTTCTTGTGATAACTATCTCAGGTTTTAAAATAGCCTCCAAAGACCCTCTAATTTGCTCTTCTCCAATAGGGTAAACAACATCTTTCCTAGGAGCCATCCAAGACATTGACCTTATCGCCTTTATGATATCCTCAGCTTCTTTCCATGTTAGCTCTTTTGGAGATTTATTTAAATCAACATTAACCAATTTTTCCAGTTCTTGGACTTTGGCAGGGCTAAACCTCTCGAACGTTTCAACAAAAAATCTTTTCAATGTTTTGGAATTGCTCCTTTTGGCAAACTCTATTAATTCATAAGGCAGAATGCCCATAGGATGGGGTTTTACCTCCTTAGGGGGTGGCGGCACCTTTTCAGAGGTTCTAGGAAAACTATAAACCTCTCCATTTACAACCAGTTCAAATGAAGCATGGGGATTAGCAATAGCAGTCCTCTTCACATATTCATAAACACTATATTCGCTTTTATCTACTTTAACCTCTCCAAACACACCCTCTACAATTGTTCCATGGAAGTCAGCTTCGCTTTCCACCAAATTTGTAATCAAAGGAACATTTTTTTGAATATCCACAGTGATATCAGCACTTATTAATTTCCCTTCATGAGCTGAAATAATATGCAATGGCAACCCTGTTGTTAATTTAGCAAACATGGCAACTCCAGCAGCCCCTATACCTTGTTGGCCCCTTTGCTGCTTATATTTGTGGAATTTTGTTCCTGCCAATAATTTCCCAAAAACCTTTCCCAATAGCTCTTTTGGGATCCCAGGACCATTATCGCTTATCACCACCTTATATTTATCCACATCTATCTGGGAAATCTCAACCCTTATATCTGGCAAAATACCAGCTTCTTCGCATGCATCCAAAGAATTTGTAACCAATTCATGGACAATAGTGGTTAAACTCTTGATTTTGCCCGAGAAACCGAGCATATGCTTATTTTTCTTAAAGAATTCCGCTATACTATATTCTCTAAAATCCTCAAACATAAAAAGAAAGAAAAATCACAAAGCCTCCTTTATCTTTTGGAGGAATGCGTCAGGTGGATAAGCTCCTTCAAACCTTACCTTATCATTTATCACAATGGCTGGAACTGCATTTACCCTATATTTGTTTGCTAAATCTGGAAACTCAACAGCTTCTATTACATCAGATGTGATATTTGGATTTATTGCTGCAAAATGATAAGACGTAACTGCTGCCATAGGACAATAAGGACAAGTAGGTGTTACAAATACTTGAATGTGTACAGGTTTATCTATCTTCCTAACTTCTTCAATTATCTCTTCAGGCAAATGCACATGTCCCAAAGACATTTCCTTTATTGTTTCTACAAAGGCCCCAAATTCATGTCCAGAAGGTATTCCCAAATATCTTACCATACCGTTGTTTTTACCCACTATTACAATAGCTGGAACATGTTTTAGATTATATTGTTGTAATGCTTGATCGTAATGGGGACTATCTGGAGTGTAAACCTCTAATTGTATCTTGTCAGGAGCTGTTTCTTTAAGCTCTTTTAATAGTTGTTCTATCTGGTCACAAAGCTGACATGTAGGTCTATTCTTATCCATCACTAACACTACTTTCACATTATCCATATCCTCAAAGAACTTTTGCAATTGTTCTCTTGTTTCTTTGTCCAATAATTGTTCGGCCATCTAATTTCACCTACCATGTTTAACGATAAAAAGCTTTTTAAACCTAACATGGCACATTTTTATAAATGTTACATACGTTCAAAGGAGCTATAAAAACCTATTTTAAATCGCTGGATGTGATAATGTTGTTCTCTTTAGTGCTTGGGCTGGCTTTATTGTTGCCAATGATTTTTCCCCAATATTTCTTCTGGACATTTTCTGGGATATTTTTAAGGA
>WAPD01000015.1 GCA_015520875.1 Microcaldota archaeon | reverse complement strand
ACATTAAATAATGTGCTTGCTGCTTTTGAAGTTGGAGGTTACTATGTAAGGGTGAAAAATAGTTTATTAGATGTGTCTTATGGTGTGGGAGAATTTGTTGCCGCTCTTTATGCCCATTTAATAGATATAAATGATGATAGAAGAACGTCAGAAGAATCTTTATTACGAAAGAGTTTTTTATTATATGCATTTAGTGCAATTGCCTATAATGGGCTTATTGCAATGGCAAATAAAGAACATCCCGAAATTGGGGCAACTATTGCTAAGGTAAGCAGAAATATGCTTTCAATTGTTTCAGTTGTGGAACAGGTTCCAAGCTTTGGAGAAGCATTGGAGAGCACAGCACCTTTAATAAGTGCCCTCTTTTCTAAGGAAATTACCGAAGCACTGGAAAAAGGCATTACAGATTACACAGGGGCAATGATAAAAACATATTTACCTTATTTGGAGGAAAAGCTATCTTTATTAGAATATGGTTATAGCACTTTTCATTCTTTCATTAATACTATGCCGGAAAAGACAACTCTAAAAGCATAGCTTTATAAAATCATGCGAGAATAAAAAAGCACCGAGGTGTGTACCATGAGTTATGTATTGTTTGAAACACCCGATGAGGTAAAAGAGCAAACCTTGCAAGTGCTAAAGAACATCGCATCTAGCGGAAAAGTAAAAGTAGGAGTAAATGAAGTGACAAAGGCAATAGACAGAGGTATAGCAAAGCTTGTGATATTGGCAATGGATGTTTCTCCACCAGAAATCGTAGCCCATATCCCAGAATTGGCAAAGAAGAACAACGTTCCTATTGCATATGTAAATAGCAAAGAGGAGCTTGGAAAGGCAGCAGGAAAACAAGTGGCAGCATCTTCTGTGGCAATAGTAGATGCAGGAAGCTTTAGCGAGGAGCTAGAGGATTTAATAAAAAAGCTCCCTAAGGTAGAATAAAATGGCAAAGGAAGAGCAAGAAAAAGATGAATTTCTTGCCGAAATCGTGGAAGTTAAGGGAAAAACAGGAGTTTATGGGGAAATCTATTCTTGTTTAGTGAAAATCCTAGAAGGACCTGATGAAGGAAGAGTTATACTAAGAAACGTTAAGGGGCCTGTTTACCAAGGGATGTTAATAGTTCTTAGGGAAACAGAAAGAGAAGCTCGTGAGATTAAGGGTAGATAAAGATGGAGTGTTCATTTTGTGGAAAGCCTGTTAAACCTGGGACCGGTATTTTGTACTTTAAGGCAAATGGAACAATGTTTGTGTTTTGTTCCAGCAAATGTAAGGTTAACTTCTTGAAATTGAAGAGAAAGCCTAGGAAAGTTAAATGGGCGAGGAGGAGAGAATGAGAGAAAGAACCTTGGTTCTATTGAAACCTGATGCAGTGAAAAGGGAACTAGTTGGAGAGATTATCTCTAGGTTTGAGAGAAAGGGATTGCAGATAGTGGGAATGAAGTTAATAAAGTTCGATAAAGAATTATCAAAAAAACATTATCAAGAACATGTGGAAAAACCTTTTTACAAGGATTTGGAGGAGTTTATAACTTCAGGACCTGTGGTTGCCATGGTTTTAGAAGGGCCAGAGGCTGTTGAGACAGTAAGGCATTTAGTGGGAGCAACAAATGGAAGAAAGGCAGACCCAGGAAGCATCCGTGGAATGTATTCTAATAGCTTTTCTAGGAACTTAGTACATGCTAGCGATAGCCTAGAATCAGCAAAAAGGGAAATTGAACTGTTTTTCAAACCAGAGGAATTAATCTCCTGGGAAAGAGACGACTTTTACTATTATGCTTCTGATGAATAGGTTTTTATTTTTTTATTTTTGAATTAACTTATGTTAGGGTTTTTGAAAAGGTTATTTGGGGGAGCTCCAAGGCCTACTTATGGACATATTGAAATCTGGCTATCAAAACATATAAAACCTACTTCTGACCCATCTGATTTGAAAAGACAATTGGAAGAGATCTATCAACAAGAAGCTAAAAAATATGGGAAGGACCATTATAGCGTAAAGGGCTTGAGGAAATATATAGATAAAGGTATCTATTTGAAATCGCCTTTTTTGTTAAAATAGATAAATTAAAATTTAGGCATATTAGGTATGTTAAAGA
>WAPD01000014.1 GCA_015520875.1 Microcaldota archaeon | reverse complement strand
ATCTTACAGAGATAAAATTCCAAAAAGAGTTTTATTATTCGGAGACCCTGCTAGAGCAGACATAGTAAAAAGCTACGTTGATGAATTCAAGCAACTCTTCTACGACAGAGAATTTAGAGGGGTTTATGTGAAATACAAAGACAAGGAAGCTCTCTTAGCATCTACAGGTATTGGAGGTCCCTCAACAGCCATTGCCATTAAAGAGCTTAAAGACCTGGGTGGAGAAGAATTTATTAGAATAGGGACGTGCGGAGTATTTGACAAAGAAATAAAAGTAGGCGATATTATAGTAGCCTTAGGAGCAACTAGAGAAGAAGGAACTACAAAAGCAATGGTAAGAGAAGAATTGCCAGCAGTTCCGTCCTTAGAGCTTACATTAAAAATAATAGATTCTCTAAAAGCGAAACAAATGCCATTCTTTAAAGGTATAGTGAGAACACACGATTTATTCTATGAAACCGAAGAAGAATTCATTAATTCCATCAAAGGTTATAAAGGAACAATAATCGCTAGTGAAATGGAAATGTCGGTAGTTTTCATAACCTCGCTCTTGCTAGGAGTTAAAGGAGCAGGATTACTAGTGGCAAACACTCCTGAATACATTGATTGGGAAACAAATACGGTTCAAGACATAACATATCTAGAAAAATCAGACACAGTTAAGAACGGCTTAATAAAAGCAATTCTCTCAGTAATAGAAGCCTAATTTTCTCTTCTCTTTTTTAGAAAAAACAAAAGAAAAATCACAATTGTTCTCTTAGGGTTTTTGCATCTCCTTCGTATATGTTTTCAATTTTTCCGGTGCTATCTTCCATAAAGAACACGATCATTTGAACATTCTCTAAAGCTTTTACAACTTTTTGAATGTTCTTCATAGAGTCCTCTGCTATAATAAGTTTTCCTTCTCTGTTTAACAATCCTTCGTAATTCTGAACTCTCTTAACCAATTCCTTTACCTTATCATAATCTTCTTGAATTTCCCCAGTAAGTATTCCATCTTTAACATCTACAGGTAAAAAGAAGCTCTCACCAAATTCAACTGAAACCCCGTTAAAATTCCCCATAGTTTGTCTAACGAAGCTTTCCACTCTTGGTTTTACATATTCAGGTGCATCACTCCATGGAAATGCATAAACTTCTTCAATCCCCTTTTCCCCAAGTTTATACAATAGTTCCACAGGAGTTGTCATTAAAGGAATTTTATGGCTCAATTCAACCATGTCTTGATATGGAACTCCTTCAAATAGAGCATTTTTTGTTAATTTTGTTTCCTTAGAACCTTCAAAGAATGGTTGTTCCTTTGGAAACTTTCTTAAAGCAGTTAACATATCCCCAAATTCAACCCAAGATGTGAGTTTTCCCTTTTCCTTCTCCCAAAGTGCCACTACCCTTTCAAATTCTTCCCTTTTACCATCATACTTTGGAATTTTTGAGAGCGCTCCCCAAGCCTTTTCCATAGCCAAAGTCTTATCGAACCTTCGTACCCCTTCTTCCTCTAACAAATAAAGGGCCCAGGTAGTTGCCCTTCCTTTCTTCTCCTTCAACACTCCATTTTTCCTAACTGGAACCTTTGGGATAACTACTCCGTCTATATCCAATGCCAACACTCCTTTAACCCTTCTATCCTTGGAAATTGGGCCAGTGTATACACGAGCCATCATTTATCACCACATAATATTTTTCCAAAAAAAACTTTTTAAACCCGACTATTCCCACTTCTCCACATTTAACAGCTCTAGGGCTCTTTCTCTTTCTTCTCCAGTTAGTTCCACAGGCCTTCCTTTTGCCCCTGCTTCATATATAGTTAAACCAGGGAACTTTTCTTTAAGCGTCTCCATAACCTCTTTACCTTTTCCTTTTTCCACCAAAATAGCTACACTAGGTCCAGTATCCATTGTGTAATATGCTTTTATGCCATGTTCCCTTCTTATATTTATTACCTCTCTTGCTACAGCAATAGATTGAGGCATCCAATTTAAGTAATCCCCGCCTGTAGCCATAAGCATTGTTAACCAATAGGCATCCTTTTCTGCATGTTTTCCAACTCTTTCAATATCTTTTTTCTCTATTGCATCCAATAAATCATAAACCCATTCTCCTTTTAGTTCTGCCCATTCTCTATAATAAGGAGATGCTGCCGCAGCTTTATGAGCAGATTCTGTTTTAAAGCCCTCATATGGGATTGGAACAATTACCAAATCTAACCATGTTCCATCACTTACACTAACAGCATAGCTATCCTCATCTTTTATTCCTTCATAGCTAAACCATACAGAAAAACCTCCTGCGGCAGAACTTGTTCCACTTCCAGATAAATATCTTGAAAGCACACTTAAAAATCTGTTATTTTCATAAAGGTCTCTATAGCCTGAGGCTAAAAGAAGTGCAGATGCTGCTGCTCCACTAGCTGATGCACTTAATCCCAATCCCTTTCCTTTCACAGTACCTATTTTAGGCACGTGCTTTGAAACGATTTTAACAGGTGTCTTGATTCCAGTTAATTCCCTAAACTTACTTATAATTTTCATAAATCTTTTCAACTCTTTGCCTTCTGCTAGTTTATCTCCAAAGACAATTACATCGTTCTCTAGGTTAGGATCAAACTTCGTATACATATAGGTTGAATATGAATCGTTTGTGAGTTTAAGACTTGGGAAATATGCCAATCTCCTAGAACTGTCCCACATCCCTAGGTATTTTTCAATCCCCAATATAGGATGTGCCCTCACTACAACTTCTCCTTCAACTTCTTCTTTCTTTTCCCAGGCTGGCCACTCTTCCTTTCCAAACCTCTCAAAAACCCATTCTTCTATCTTTTTGTTCCATTCTTTTATTTTTTCCACGTTCATAATTTCACCATTTCAACATTAACTTTAAATTCATTATTCCTTCCTTTCCTTCTTTATAGAATGAATTAATGGATGTTCCTTGTCCCAGGTCTTTATTTCCATTAATTTTTTTACTTTATTTGAAATAATTTCAAGTATTTCTTCTTTAGCCTTTTCCACATCATCCATTGCTACAACTGGAATACCATGCTTTTTAGCATCTTCTAATTGATAGTCTCGCATGATTTTATAGCTCTCCAAAGCTTCTATTAATCGTTTCCACCCTCCTTTGAGATGGTTTCGTTTGACACGTTCTTTTATATAACTTTTCCATCGCTCTTCATCTTCAACATATAAAATAAATGGCATAACTGATGGATGTTCCAATGTTTCTTTATGCCACAGAGATGGGAGAAAATGTAGGAAATCAATGCTCATGGGTTCTCCATCCCTTATTCCTCTATCTACGATTAATCTTTCAATTGCTTCATTTAATATTTTTGCCTGGGCTTCAAACCCTTTTATTACATTTTCTTTTGAGAATTCTCCAAATAGTTCCCATGCTTTATAGACGCTTACAAAAAATGCAGGGTTTTTTTCTTTATCTATCAAAGCTCTTAGTACGGCTCTAAAGCCATCCCCTCCGATAACGATGTTTATACCTAGAGTTCTTGCTACATAGGAAGATGTGGTGGTTTTTCCTACAGAAGGCATCCCTCCAAATATGGGTAAAATAGGTTCCCTTACTTCTCCACTCTCAACCTTGGACCAGTATTCATTTAAGATTTCCACTCTTTTTCTTACTTTACTTCCATATAGTTTTTCAATCTCTTCTAGGTTTATTTCCCTTCCACAGATATCTTTAACAATTTTATCTACACTGTAGCCAGTATACTCTAACATCCTATCACCTGTTTTAAGTTAAAGGTTATATAACTTAAAAGTTTTCCTTCTTTGGAAGGGTTTTATAGTAAAGGTTTTCAAATATTGTGTGTAAAAATTAAACATTGTGGTTAAAATGTATGTGGTTTGGGATATTGGAGGTCCATTAAGGAACAGTAGCAAACAAATGCAGTATAGCCACATAAAAGGTGCTAAAAAATCCGGTCTCTTCAAAGATATGTCATCTTATTTAAAGATGGATGATAGCACATCACTTAAAACATGGAAATTGTTTGGGTTAACTCAGAACATTGGAAAAGATCCCAAGTTTTTTGACCAAAATGATAGATACAGAGATTATAAAGCATTTATGCTTGCCCTTTATATAATTTCTAAAAATGGAATACCAATAGAAAAGGTGTTTAATAGTGAATGGCCTTCTAGATTTATTGCAGAGCTTGTAAAAAGAGGGCCATTAGACCAAGAGGCTAAAGAGAAGGTATATGAAGCTGGGAAAGTTTCAAAAGAAACGTTTGGAACAGAAGAAGCCAAGGGATATTCTGTTGTTTCAGAAGGGGCAATAGAGGCATTAAAAATTTTGAAAAAACTGGGGATAAAAACAGGCATTATAACATCGGCACCTAGTGGAACCACAGAGGGATGGTTAAAGAGATATATTGAGGTTCATACCGGTGAAGTTTTTGATAGAATGCTTATTATAGAGGATGCTATTAATAAAGTAGAGGCATTGTTGAAAATAACTAGGATTGCATTAAGGGAGACAAATTCTGGAATTCTTTATATAGCTGATACAAGGTCAGATATGTCTGCGGTTGAAGAAGCAAATAAGGTTCTTGTTAAAGAAGGGGTGGGAAAGCAAATAGTTTTAGCAATGGTAAAGAATGGGATGGGGGTAGAAAATGAATGGAATGCTTTTCTAAAACATTCCAGCATGGAAGTGGGTAAAGATTTGTTTATATTCAATAATTCATTAGAGGCTGTAAAAAATTTAGTTCAATAATATCTTAATCTTTCTCCATAGATTTTTTCTTAGTTTTCTTTTACTCGGTTTTGACCCTTATAGGTCATATTCTAACCAAAGACAGCGAGGTTAAGGATAATGGTTTTATCAAATTTCAACCCCTTAAAGGTCTTATTCTAACTTCCACGGTAAGTCCATAGATGTCTGCCAGTAGTCTATTTCAACCCCTTAAAGGTCTTATTCTAACTTGTTTGTCCTCAAGAGATACTATAGTTACTACGAGAGATTTCAACCCCTTAAAGGTCTTATTCTAACAGGGTTCACTGTGTTCAGGCTGCCACGACCTTCGCCTATTTCAACCCCTTAAAGGTCTTATTCTAACACGCATCTACATTCCTATATATTTCAATTCCTACCAAGATTTCAACCCCTTAAAGGTCTTATTCTAACCAGCACTTAATAACTCATCAAGACTAAGACCATACATATTTCA
>WAPD01000013.1 GCA_015520875.1 Microcaldota archaeon | reverse complement strand
GAAAGATTGGGTTTTTAACCGCTTCATCTACTTCTTCTGAATAGGGGCCTTTTAAATGGGGGACGAATTTGGTGAGTTTATGGGTTATTGGATGAAATTTCCATAACAAAAAGAATATTTTTTGTAAGTGAAGCATGCTAATTTTCCCCCCTGCTTTTCCCAGAATGATCAATATTAAATATTCTATATTTTTAATTCTTTTTTCATCTTTATCCATATATAAGGCTATATATGTAAAACTCCATATAAACCCATCTGTTTAAGTATGGAGGGACCAAAGCTTTTTTAAACTTATTCATGAAAAATAAGGTTAGGTGCTAATAACATGGGTAAAGGAGCTAATGGTGAATTTGCTGGTAGAAACCTGCTAAGAAAACGAAAGCAACAAAGATGGTTGAGCAAAAGATATAAGAGAAAGGCATTAAAGCTTAAAGAAAAATACGATCCATTGGGAAATGCTCCAATGGCCTCAGGTATTGTTATAGAAAAAGTTGTTTTAGAACAAAAGCAGCCTCACTCTGGTTTAATCAAGTGTGTTAAAGTTCAATTGAAAAAGAATGGTAAAGTGGTAACTGCCCATGCTCCTAGAGATAAGGCAATTACCTTTATTAATGAACACGATGAGGTATTAATCGCAGGACTTGGAGGTTCTCAAAGAGGTCCTATGGGTTCCATACCTGGTGTTAGATATAAAGTAATAGCTGTAAACGGTGTAGACCTACAAATGTTAAGAAAAGGTAAGAGAGAAAAGCCTAGAAGGTGATGGTTATGTTATTTGGAAAATGGGATGTGGAAAAGGTTACTGTGGATGACCCTAGCCTAAAAGACGTAATGGTAATAAGCGATAAGTTCCCTCATACACACGGCCACCATGCAAATAAATACATGGGTAAAATAAAAGTAAACATTGTAGAAAGGTTGATAAATAAGTTAATGAGAGGAGGTACTGGGGAAAAGGTCTCTGGTAGAGTTATCAGAACCCATGGTAGATTGCAGGGTAAAAAATGGAAGCTAATAAGGAAGGTTGAGAAAGCCTTTGAGATTATAGAGAAGAAAACAGGTGAGAACCCTGTTCAAGTGTTGGTGTGGGCTATACAAAAGGCAGCCCCAAGAGAAGATATCACAAAGATGGAAATCGCAGGTGTTAGGTATCAATTGGCTGTTGATATTTCTTCTATCAGAAGAATAGATGTTGCCCTGAGAAACATCGTTTTAGGAACTTTGATGAAAACATTTAACACAAATAGGCCTTTAGAGGAGGTTTTGGCAGAAGAATTAATCCTAGCTTCTAGGGGAGATACAGCTAACAGCTTTGCCCTAAGAAAGAAAGACGAAATAGAAAGAATAGCTAAATCAGCTAGATAACCTTTCCAAACAGGCTTGTTGGGGAAGCATCATATATTTCAACATCTACAAAGCTCCCCAACTCTATTTCTTTATCTAGAACAACTTGCCTATAGAAGTTTGTTCTTCCTTTTTTCTCTTCTGTTACCAAAACCTGATATGTTTTTCCCACATGCTTCAAATTATTCTCTAAATTAACCTTTTTAATAACTTCATGTGCTAAGATAGACCTTTTTTTAATAACCTCGGATGGCAACTGCCTTAGCTTAGCGGCCTCTGTAAATGGCCTTGGCGTAAACTTAGATAAATTAACAACATCTGGCCTATATTTCTCTAAAAACCTTAACGTTAGCTCAAAATCCTCCTCTGTCTCTGTAGGGTAGCCAACGATAATATCGGTAGCTGCAGTAAACTCAATTCCATATTTTCCTCTAAAAGCCTTAAGCACATCTATCCAATCCTGAACAGTATGCCCTCTATTCATCTCTCTAACAACCTTTTCACTTCCGCTTTGTATAGATAGATGGAAAAACTTGAATATCTTTTTATTATCATAAATATCTAAAAGATCGGGTAGCATTTGCTTATAATACTGGGGACTTCCCATACCTAATCTAACTCTAAAATCCCCTTCTATCTGAACAATTAACTTAAGCAATTCCACTAAATTAGATCCGACATCCCTTCCATAGGTTCCTAAATCAGTACCGGTTAAATCTATCTCCCTACAACCTTCCATCAAAGCCTGTTTTATCCACCTTACAATAGAACCAGGTGATCTAGATTGGTATTTCCTTGCCAGTTTGGTAAAACAAAAATGACAGCTTGAAAAACAACCCTCCTGTATTGGTATTTTTCCAATAGGCGGACTAAACGTCTTAGGTAAATTCTCCTTTTTCTCTAATTGATAATAGAAGGATTGTTTTCCCTCTAAAACATCTTTCAAGGCATCGTTTATATGGGAAATGGCAGTTGTTGAAATTACTGGAACATTGTACTGGGACACAAGACCTTTGTTGGCTGTTAAACACCCTGCTATTATAAATTTCTTTCCTTGTTGCTTAAGGGTGTTCAAATAATGGATTATTTTAGCTTCTGTAGGTCCTTTAACAGCACACGTATTCACAACAATAACGTCTGCTTCGCTTTCCTCATTAACAACTTGAGCATTAACAATGGATTGCATGGCCTCTGTATCTGCTTGGTTTAATGTACAGCCATAGGT
>WAPD01000012.1 GCA_015520875.1 Microcaldota archaeon | reverse complement strand
ATATTCTATCTCTGGAAATAATCCAATCCCAATCCAGATTATCCAACCAATCATAATAATGATGTATCCCAAACTCTGGAACCCATTTGATTTGTTTTGCTATTTCCTTTAATTCTTCTTTATGTTTTTTTATGGAAGCGAACCATTCCACAGATAATAAAAATTCTACCTTGTTTTTACATCTATCATGTATTTTAACAACCTTTTTATGAGGTCTAATGTTTTTAACGAAGTTTAATTCCTTGAATTTTTCAATTATCTTTTTGCGAGCCTCTTCCACATGTAAACCTGTAAATTCTCCTGCATTCAATAATTTTCCTGTCTTATCTATTGATTCAATTATTGGCAAATTATAGCGTTTTTGCCATACAACATCCTGCTTATCTCCATAGGTACAAACCATAACAACTCCTGTTCCAAAATCCTTGTCCACATCTTTATCAGCTATAATTGGAACCTCTTTGTTGAAATAAGGTGTTAATGCTTTTTTTCCTATTAACTCTTTATAACGTTCATCCTCTGGATTAACCATTACAGCAACACAGGCATGCAATAATTCAGGTCTTGTTGTTGATATTAATAATTCTTTATCATCAACCTTAAACACAAGGTCCATTAATAAAGAATCTTCCTCTTTATCTTGGAGCTCTGCCTTTGCTATAGCAGATTCACAATGGGGACACCACATCACAGGATGTTTTTCCCTGTAAATCTCTCCTTTTTTCCACATCTCTATAATAGAATCTTGAACCTTTTTATGGTAAGAAGGTTCCATGGTAATATATTGGAAATTCCAATCTATGTAGAACCCCATGCTTTGCATTTGTTTCCTCATCCTTTCTATCATCTCATAGCTCCATTCCACACACTTTTTTCTAAATTCCTCTCTAGGCAATTTTCCGTATTTTGCCTCTACTTTAACCTCTGTAGGGAACCCTTGGGCATCCCATCCTTGCGGATAAACAACTTGGAACCCTTTTAACATCTTATAACGGGCCACAAAATCAATATAGGAATAGCTCAACACATGGCCCATGTGCAATGTTCCAGAAGTAAATGGAGGAGGAGTATCTATAATCCATAGATCTTTAGAAGTATCATAAATTCTTTTTTCATTAATCCATCTTTCTTGCCATTTTTTCTCAATATCCTCAAACATGGTTTAATATATCGGGTAAATAATTTAATCCTTAACGGGTTCTTTGAATGTGCCTGTTTCCAATAGTTTTTCCTCTGGGTCCTCGTACATGAAATCAGGGTTCCAAGCAGGCTCAAATACAACATCCACATCTATGGTTTCCAATTCATCTATAGATTGTAGTTTTTCTTGAACATCCGACAATATGGAACCTCCGTAAGGACAAAAAGGTGTTGTTAAGGTTAAAATAATATCTGCATGTTTCCTTTCAGGATCTATATCTATTTTATAAACAATGCCCATCTCCACAATATTATAATCAAATTCAGGGTCTTTTACTTTCTTCAATTGCTCTATTATCTTTTTCCTTATTTCCCGTATGTCCATACTCTATTTTAAAGGTTACCTTCTAAAAAACAATATGGCTAAAGTTACTATATTGAACGAAGGAAAAACAGTAGAAGTCCCAGATGGATCCCTTTTAGTTGAATTGGAGGGAAAAACAAACATATTGTTTGCCTGTAAAGAAGGGGTTTGTATGACCTGCCTTGCTTATATAGAGGAAGGCAAGGAAAACTTGGAACCTCCTGGAGAAGTGGAACAAATGTCCCTAAGCACTTTACCAGAAGGTGAAAAAGAGAAGGCAAGGCTTCTTTGTGTAACAAAAATAAAAGGAGGGGAAATAAAGATAAAATTACCTTAGAACCTCTAAAATTTCTTCTATCTTTTTTTCTGTTTTGAAACCTAGAGGGGAAAAGTGGGTTCTTGTTGCTCCTAATTCTTTTATAACTTTGTCTATTTTTGGAACTTTTGAAAGCTTGTAATGTTTGGCAATCTCATGCAAATGGTGATGGAATGGAACAGGCAACTCTTTACTTACAAGCTCCATTAAAGGAATGCTTTTTGAAATATAATTAGGGTGGAACAAAGGCCCTATCCATAGAGGGCCGGCCCATTTTGCATTCTCTTTCAGTCCAATGCCCCTTTGCAATGTTTCTTCTTTATGGATAAAATCTATTAAGGCTAATTGCTCATGTATCTTTGGCACTCCTTTCTCCAACTTTAAAATAACCTTCATTTGATGTCTATAATAAAAAGAGAATAACACCTCCACATTGTAATCGTATAAAAAAGCTGCTTCTGCCATAAATTTTATCAAGATGCGCAAGCCTGTTTCATGACATGTCCAATCATGCATTGGCCAGCTGTGATAATTTCTTTTACAAGCTTCTTTATGCCTCCCGCATAAAACAGCTGTATCCGTGGCTGTTGCAGATAGATAAAAGCGTTTTTTATGCTTTGCCATTAAGATTGCTGGGTAGATATATTGAGCAGGGGAACCAAAAGGATCTATTTCTATGAAATTGTATGTTTGGTTTGTGCCAAGGTCTTCAAAATAGCTTTTTATTATTTTTCCCTCAACACCGTTTCGTTCCATGTTTTCCTTTATTCTTTTCACAGCAACATCATTTATATCCAAAAAATCAACTTGTTTCACATTACCACTTTCCAGATAATAACGAATACCTCTAATGCCGCTTGCAGCAAAACCATCCAACACATATAACTCATCTGGAATTCTTTTGATAACCTCTACAGAGATATCTCTGCTTAGCTTCATCCAAGGGTTGTAAAACACACCCTCCACATTTACCTTTGCCTTTCCTTCCTCTATCATTTCCATCACATGAAATCTTGCAATCCTTTTTGCTTATCTTCTCCAAACATGTTTTTAAGCTCTATTTTCACAAGCTCCAACCTTGATTTTATGTATTTAGGGAGATTGTATTTTTCTGTTAGCTCCAACGCAATATCCAAATATTTTTCAATACCTCCCTTATGTATTGTTAGCAATAGGTCGCCTCCACATTTAACACACTTCCCTATCAATGGCACTCTCCGGTATTTTGCATTGCATTTTTTACATCTGAATTCCTGCTTTGAGAATTTTCTTAAATTTCCATAGATATCTGGGATAAAATGGTCTTGAATGATTCTGGTGATAACATCTCTGACATCAACAGATTTCAATTTGGCCATCATCTCTGCTTCTTTTTCAACTTTTTCAACCATGCTTTTTAATTTAACATAGGTTGTTTCCTTAGGCCCCAATAAAATGGAGCTTTGAGGATGTGTCAAATTAAACAAGAAATAAGGGAAATCTTCCAAATGATTTCCCACAACATCTATTTTAACCTCCCCAGGCATCTTCTGTTCCAATGTTGCCTTATAGAATTCTAAATTATAGGGCTCAACCTCCATCGTATAAACTTCATCATCTACCTCCTTAGGATTTATATTGATAATTAAAACGATGGGGGCATCCATTGTGCCTCCTCGAGAAGAGCCAAGGTAATGTTTGGAAAAATTAAGAAAACCGTCCATTAACAAAAATATGCTGTCTTCATCACCGTCAACGTTTCTTCTTTTGGCCGTATGTAAAAAAGGATGTCCAAAAATTCCCTTTATGTCTGTATAACCTATAACACGGGCCACAATACCTGCAGAGGTGTGTGGAGATTGTGTTATAACCAATTGGCCGATAACATCCTCTTTTGACTTCAGATTATAATAAGGGTCTTTACCATAAACATTTACCAACATGTCATCAATGGCTTTAGCTGCCTTATATAAATATTCCAGAGCACTTTCTGGAATAACAATATCTTGAGGATATAGTGGAACAATTTGCTCTTCATTTTCCAAAGGTTTTCCTTCGTAATCCACAGAGTATCCAAGTTCCTTTAACTTTTCCACACTTACATTAATATCCTTAGGTCTAAAATGAGTTAATGTTATATTAATGGCATCAAACCTCATTGTCCCATCTTTGTTAACAGGCAACTCATATTTAGCCCTAATATAACCTTTTTCTATGAACTCTGGAATTTTTTCAGAACTAATCAAACCCTTCACTCCTTTAAACTCTGAAACAGTTCCATATTTATTTTTTAAATCTTGTAAAATTTCCATCATGTTTAAGATTTTGGTTTGAGAACCCTGGTATGATGTCCTAGAACCACAATCTTCACACTTTGGATATACTGTCAATTTTCCACAATTTTCACATACAAACGTGCTTATCTCCACATTTACTTCTTTATGTTTAAATATATCTCTAACAGAGGAACCTACAGGAAACAATACATTTGGAGACCCATCTAGAACTCTAGGCTTTGCCTTTTCAGGCCTGCCCATCCTCATTCCTATAAAAACACCTACCTTATCCCTTATTTCAAACCCAGAGGCTTCCGATAAACGTTTCAAAATATCGGTTTCCTTAGATTGTTTCACTTTATCAAATGTCCCATCATAACCGAGATTTACCAATAAAGCTTTGGCCCATTCTCCCTCTATCTTTAAATAATCCCCTTCTACTTTATGGGGAACTAAGATCTCCTCCAAAATAGGTTTTGCTTCTTTTGAAATTAAAATAAAATCTTCAATTGTTCCTTTTTCCAAATACGAAACAAGTTCCAACAATTGTTCTATTGAGATATTTTTCCAAAAATACACATATTTAGGATATAGGGGAACATTTTTTTCCTTTGAGATTTTAATGGCCTCTTCCAATGTTTCAGGATCTTTAGAATTGCTTTCCAATCTCCACCATTCTTCCACATAAGGAGATGGAACAAGAGCATTATTACTTTTCAAAAAGTCTCCATAAGTTGAAAGCATATCTCCCAAAAATAAAACCTTTTCCACCTGTTTCAATTGCTCTTTATCAGGATTGTAAACAACAGTTCCATCCTTTAATCTAACAACAGGAGGATGCAAAGCATCATTTGAAGTTATAATGGCACCTTTTCCGGGTTTTTCTATTTTAACATGGGTTCCATTAGCTATAAAATTATCCAAAAGGTACATAGAGGTTGGATGTATGTTTTTTGCCATCAATCCATTAGTCATACTTCGCCCATACCTTAGTCTAAAGCCGCCTTTTGCACCAGGATAGGAAATAACAGGTCTTCCGGCCACAAGTCCATCCAAATAAGCAGCATCCACAGCTCCTTTATCTCCCACCTCTTGCTTTATCCCTTTTAAGTTCCATAAAAAGTCCCAGCCATCTATCCCCAGTTCTTTAACATATTTCTTGAGTTTTTTAGCCTTTTGTGCTATTCCTTCACATAAAACCAATGGAACTCCGCCTCTTATTCTGTTGGTTTCTATTCTTGGGAGATCTCTCGTGGCCATTACTTCATTTTGAGAGGTAGGCTCTCCATTCAATTCCACTGGAATATTGGAAAAAATTGTCTCAATATCTTCATCAGGAGGTTTATATTGCAAACGGGCCTCTCTGGCATCGTATAAATTGGCTTCTTCCACAATTCTTAGGACCTCTTCCCTTGTTGCCTTATACGGAGGGATGTTGTTTTCTCTTCTTGCCAAATCCGCCAATAGGGCAGTAACAGCAGCAACAGTTCCACCAGCACTCCTAATAGGACCTGCATAATAAATGCTCACATAGGGTTGTTTATCTTTTTTCACAACCACTTTAGAGATACCTTCTGTAGGTGCTACTAAAACACCTTCTGTTAAAATTGCTGTTCCGACCCTAACGGCCACATCTATCCTTTTTTCCAAATCCTGTATGTTCAAAAGGTCTCCTCTTGCTATCCTTCTTGTTATCTCAAAGGCCAATTTTTCACGAGACATTCCGGTTTTCTCCAATTCACGCAATGTTTCCTTCAATCCTTGAATACCCAATAAACCTTCAACCCTATCTGCTAAGTCCTTTGCCAATGAGATTTCAACATGCTCTTCGGGGTCAAATGAACCTTTCTTAGCTTCATTTGCATAGTTATAAGCATCCCTTGCAATTTTATCCAATCTTTCAAAATATTTTTTGATGTAATCATCCATTCAAATTCCCTTTTTGCTAAATGTTTTTAACCTTATATAAAACCATTATTTTCCTTCCTTGCCCATCTTTATAACTCCAAACCTCTTCCAAATATTTATCCAAAGAAGGGTTCCAAATAGCATTCTGTCTTGGAACATAGTTCTCCCATGAAACAACAATTGTGTTAAAAGTTTTTACTGGAGGTATTCTAACGCTAGGGTCGAGCCACATATTTACCTTAAAATATTTCACATGATTAATATCAAGCAATTGAGCATAATTTAAGTTTGTGCTAAACAAAGGATCATAAAGAGAGGTAGCTGCTTCATATTTATTTCTTGGGATAATTGCCTTTGTAAATTCTAAACTAGGCCATATAGGAGAGAACAACACATATGTAACATTGTATTTTTTCAAAAGCTCTCTTCTTTTAGCATCATTTGTTCCATATAGTATAATGGAACTTTCTACATCTCTTAAAGGCATATCTATATAGGGATTGTTGGTGTTTTGGGCCCACCTCCCTGTTATTAATTTTATTCCGGTTAAAGCATTAACAGCAAATCCCAACTCCTTAGATGTTAAAACAACATCATTTATGGTTGAATGTTTGTTTAAATACTCTTGAAGGGCTTGCCACTCTGGAGGTAGAGGTTGTTTTCCCACCTCTATAAATTGTCCTTGGAGTTTTTTACCCCAATCCATATATTGCCATACCATTGTTCCGATTATAATCAAAAGTAATAGTTTCCAATCCAATTTTGTTAAACCTAGGATTGTGATCACAAAAGCCGGGAAGAATATCAATTGGGACATATAAGTTGGAAATAAATTAATTCCCAGTAAAGGATCCAAAACAATAAAGGAGAATGTTGCTATTAAAGCACCTATCAAAATAGCCTTATAAAAGGGTTCCATTTTATTTCTTTTCCACAACAATGGAATTAATAGAATTCCATAAAAACCAAACCACAATTTATCAAAGAAGAACTGGAAAAACCATATTTGATTGGAAAAGTTAGATAAATCGGGGAAATCCATTTTATACCTGGGGAACTTTTTCTCAAAAGGCCAATACCTCAAATAAGAAAAGATCAAAGGGAATAAAATTAAAGCTCCCAAACCCACATATAAAAACAACTTAGGAGATTTTTTCATCACCAAGGCCACAAAAGTAATTATAGATGCACCTACAAACACAACTCCATGGCTATAGCCCAATAGTCCCAAAATCAGTCCCAGTAAAAATCCATATATTTCATTTTCCCAAGCTTTTTTCAAAGCCCAAAAAAATACTGGAACAAGAGCAACATAAGTGAAATCTGTGTATTTGAAAACAGGATGGTAAATAATAGCATTAACCAAGATAGAACCTAAAACAGCCTTTATTTCATCCCCTAAAATCTCCTTTAATGCAAAGTACCATATGATGGAACTTAACAAATATGTTAAAATAGAAAATTGTTTCATTGCCTCAAAAGGAGAAAGTCCCAACAATTTTCCATATAGTGAAACAAGCCATCCATATAAAGGAGAATATGAAAATATTTCTCCTTGTAAAGAAGTGCTTTCCAATAAAGCTCCTCCTCTCATATAATGATTAATGGTACCCATTTGATAATAATAATCTCCGCCAAATAGAGGAGAAGGCAATTGCTTAAACGAGTTTACTAAATCATAAACCTGAAACAAGGCAAACAAAACCCATATTCCATAGATAATTTTAGCTATAAGTTTTCCATCCATTGTTTTCCCACTTTACCAATGTTTTATTGTACATTAAAACCCATATTGTATTCTTTTTAAAACAATTTCCTTCACATAATGGAAAGTCTATCCCTATTTTACCCAAATAAGCCCCTGTTTTGCTATCCACCAAAATGGCCCCTATAAAATCGCTTACATTCTTTAATGGTTTTCTTGAGATCACTAAACCGCAATGGCCCTGTGTTTCATTTAAAGAATAGCAAGCCATTCCGAAATCATATTCTGAAACCTTCCCCAACAAATATCCTTTATAATTGGGTTGTGTTATTGTAGTTGTGGAATTGGAAAAGATAACATAGCTCATTAGTTCATATGGTTTTGCCTTTTTCATTAGTTCTATTCTTTTGTTGCTGTCAAAAGATTTCAATCGCTCTAGATATGTCCATAATAATGTGGAGAATTCTTCACAGTCACCTTTTCTCTCTGTCAAAGCTTCCTTGGGAGGTAAAAATGGGTCTGGAGATTCTGTTGAATAAAAAACATACTCTCTTTGCAACCAATAATCAACGCAAGGCAAAGACAATTCCTTAACACTGCTACATTTGGCCGTTAAATCATAAAAAATATCCTCATCAAAGGACATTCCCTTAAACCACTTAGAGAAATTCAACGGATTTATTATAATTGTCCTGTTTACAATTTTAGGTGGTTTGGATAAACAGGCATTGTAAGCTTGGGAAAGGTTTTGTAATTGTAAATTCAAGGAACTAACTTTTTTTGAAAGGTTGTTCAGTTTAGAGGCTGATTTATTTAGCTCCTTTTTAAGCCAAGCATTTTCCCCTTCCAAATATTGAGTTTTGTTTTTATAGTAATTAAGGGTTTCTTTATATTCTTTAGATAATTTAGAATAATTGATGTAAAAATGGAGAGCTAAAAAGGCGAACAAACCAATCAATAAAACCCCAAATAACATTATTCCAAATTTTACAGCACTTTTTTTCTCCATAATATGATTTTTTAACACATTTGTTTAAAACCACTTATGGAAATCAACGTTGATTTACACATACATAGTAGGTTTGCAAGAGCCACTTCTAAATATTTAACAATTCCAAATATTGTATAT
>WAPD01000011.1 GCA_015520875.1 Microcaldota archaeon | reverse complement strand
GAGTGATTCAGAACAACATGCAATGGATAATGCCCTAAAAAATCAAGGGCAAAGCAGTGACCGTACAGAGCAACTTAGCGGAAAGCAAGTGGGCTTGATTATGAAGGACATAGAAGATAAGTTTTTTAGTACGATAATTCTGCCTGCGTTAGTTTCTGGCCAATTGGTGGAAGCAGGGCAGAGAAAGGGCTATAAGGCAATATTAAAGACTCTAACAAGCGGGTGCACGGGACGCCAAACCGCTGCGGGCTTCGCCCTTGCGGTTGGCGCCCGTGACCCTTGGCGTTATGTATAAAATATCTATCATATACTTAACTTGTTAAATGGAGAACGGATAAAAATGAAGATTAATGTAGCTGTATTTATTATTGGATCTTTGTTTTGGGATCCTCATCAAGGAAAACACAAGAACCTCCGCAAGGAGTGGAGGCGCCGCAGATTGTTAATGGACGGAAAGATTCATGTCAAAGCTCCAATTAGATATGGCAGGGAATCAGGATCTGACGATAATAAGCAATTTACAATGGTATTTTCAAAATCATGCGATAGCACTGATAAATTTGGTAGTGGATATATTGTTCCTTTTAAAAGAAGACCAATCAAATCAATAAAAGGATTAGAGAATCAAGCAAGATTTCTTTCTAAAGCTGAGGGAGGAAGCGACAATAAGTTGTGTAAAGGTAAAACCAGGTGGTGCACAATAGGATTGTTATTTAATCCTAATATGAAAGAAGAACTGAAGGGCAAGATACTTTATTATTGGAAATGTATTTTGGAAAAAGATGGTGGTCTAAAAGATTTTCAGGAATATAAAATTGGAAATGAAGCATCTATTTTATCTGAAAAAGGTGAGATTTTGATAAAATGGCCTAAGGCAATTGACTGTAGCGAACAATCAATTATTGATAGCTTGGATATTGTTATAGCTACATGCACAAAACCAAACTTATCAGAATATCCAAGTGTGGAGGCGCTTAAAAAAGTAGCATATAGGGATAAAAGAAAGTATTTTTATAAAAATATAATGCATGGAATAACTACATTTCAAGATCGTTCTATATTGGAGTAAGAATACATAACAAAGCGCTGCACCTGACCGCCATTCCGCTGCGCTCCATGTCGGCAGGTGAGCTTTGTCGTTATGTGTCGATAAATAATGTGCAGATTTCAATTAGAAGGTAAAATATGGAACTGGAATGGTCAAAAAAGAAGCTATTTGAATTGGTAAGAAAAGCATATTATGGGGAAGTTATGCTTCCTGATTTCCAGAGAAACTTTGTTTGGGCAAGAAATGATATAGAAGAATTAATATGTTCCTTATTAGAAAAGATGTTTATAGGTACATTTCTTATACAACGGGTAAATCCAACAGATGTTCCATTTAAAATAATACCTCTTGAAGGTGCTAACAAAGTAAATGGAAACTTCATCCCACAACCTGAAATTATAGTACTTGATGGGCAGCAGAGACTGACCTCACTGTTTTACGCTTTATATTCTCCAGATATTCCTTTGAAAAACACAACAAATCCTTATGCTTTTTTTATAGACACACAAGAATTATGCAACGACAATATTGAAGATGCTGTTTTTAGTTGGTCAAAGCAATGGAGAGAATATAAAGCATTATTGGATGAAAATGGAGGATATATTTTTTCAGAGTTAAAGAAGAAAAAAGTATTACCCTTAACTTTTCTAGCCAATGAATCTGAGTTTTGGAAGTTATGGTATGGTGAATTTCGTAGCTTATTTAGTGAAGATGAAGCAAAAAAAATTGAAGAATATTTAAAGTACATTATTGAATATCAAGTTCATGTGTTGAGTATCCCATTAACAGAAAAACCAGAAGATATAGCGATTTTATTTGAAAGAATAAATCGAACAGGGATTAAGCTATCTATATTCGATTTGCTTACAGCTCGATTGTATAAGTTCATTAACCTGAGAACAGAGTGGGAATCCGCATTTAATGAGAAATTTTGGCTAAAACAATTTGCTTCAAATGATGTTAAAAATACCAAAGTTCCATATTACATTATTCAAGGATTAGCTTTGAGTAAGGGAATAAGTATAAAAGCTAGAGATATAATAAAAATAGATTCATCCACTTTGAATAAAAATTCTTGGCAAAATGCATTGGAAATATTAGAGAATAAAATTTTGAGTAGATTGTTTGATGTCGCAGAATACGGAATTGCGGATTATAAATGGCTGTCTTATCCATCTATGATTTCTATATGGCTTGGCCTATTTATAAAAGCAGAAAATGGTAAAATTAAGATTGATATTGAAAAAATAAATAAATGGTATTGGAGTGTAATATTTACAGAAAGATATTCTGGCTCTACTGAAACAAAACAAACAAAAGATTTCAAAGAGTTAATTACATGGTTAAATAATACCCACAAAGTTCCAGAGGTTATATCGGATATAAGATCAAAGTTAGATGTTTTGAGAATAGGTACTAGATACTCTGGAAGTTCTATTTATAAAGGTGTTTTTAACTTGCTTTTTAGAAAAGGTGCATGGGATTTTTATGAAAAGGATAAGATTAAATTTTCAGTAAAAGATTTAGAAGATCATCATATTTTCCCGAGAAAATTTTTAGAAAATAAAAAAGTGGATGTTGAAAAAGATATTGTGCTTAATAGAACGCTAATTTTATCGTCAACAAACAGAAGAATAAATAAAAAAGCACCATCTACCTATGTTGAAGAAATGATAAAAATCCATGGAACTGAAGAAAAAGTAAAACAAATTTTGAGAAAACATTTTATAAATGAAGAAATGTTTGAGTTGTTAAAGGATGCTAGAGAGGACTTAACGACAAAACAAC
>WAPD01000010.1 GCA_015520875.1 Microcaldota archaeon | reverse complement strand
CCTGAAGAGTTCAAAGAATTCATGAAAAGGGACGATTTTCCCAAATATACCTATATTTTATCTTATGATGGCACTTACTATATTATAAAGACAGACCTTTTGCGCAGGATACTTGAAAAGATGGAAAAGCTAAAGATTCAGAGAATATCTCCTTCTGAATTGGCCAAGCTTTTGGGTATTAGCGAAAAACTTTCCACCATTATATTAAAAATAATGGCAGAGCAGGGGGAATTTGCAGAGGTAGAACCCAATGTCTATGAGAAAATATAAAGTCAAAGATCCTATTCATGGCATGGTCTATTTTTCAGAAAACGAAAAATCCATCATTGATAACAAAGCATTCCAAAGGCTAAGGAGGATAAAACAATTGGATTCTTCTTATTATGTCTACCCAGGGGCTATGCACACAAGGTTTGAGCATTCCATAGGTGTGATGCATTTAGCGGGTGAGATGGCCCAAAAGTTAGGCGAGGATATAGAAGAAGCACGTTTATACGGTTTAACCCATGATGTGGGGCATGTGGCATTTTCCCATGATGGAGAATATGTTTTGCAAAAGCTTAACATTATCCAGGATCACGAGGAGCTTGGAAAACGATTATTAAAGGAATATTTTGATTTAGAGGTAAAGCCCATAGATATAGTTTATTTTGAGTTTGGAAGTGACAGATTGGATTATCTAAAAAGAGATGCTTATTACACAGGCGTTTCATATGGTGTTATAGAATTAGACAACATAATTGCTAATCTAGAACGCTATAATGGAACATTGGGAATAAAAGAAAAAGCAATAGAAAGCGCAGAATCCATGTTAATAGGCAGGCATATGATGTTCTCTGCCGTCTATTTCCATAAAACAGGTTTGGTTGTAAGTGCTATGCTCAGGAAAATGCTAGAAGAAGCCCTTAAAACAGAACAAATCATTTTAAATGATTTAATATGGAGGGGCGATGAAGTCATTTTAGATATGCTAAAAGAAAAGGGGAACATCTGGGCAAAACGCATTTTAGAAAGAAATTTAATGAAGGTCTTAAGAAAGGAAAAATCCCTATCCAAAAAACAACAACGCTTATTGGAAGAATATGGTTTTCTATTGTATAAAATCGGAGCTCCTAAAAAATACGATGGAAAAATAATAACAAAGGAAGGTCCCAAAGCTATTACAGAGGTTTCAAAGCTAGCTAAAGCCCTTTATAGTGCGGAAAAGGAAAAGGAAGGTTTTGTCATCATCGGAGACCTGGAACAAGAACCTTTGCTAAAGGAGATATTATGAAGGTATTGTTTTCCTATGAAGAACCAACCCCATCCTTCTTATATAAAGCCAAAATCCATATAGACCATAGCGTTTGGGTAGATGGAACATTATATGTTAATAGATTGAATTGGAACTATGCAAAAACATATTATAAAGGAAGAATAAAACCTATTGAAGAGCTTAAAAACGATTTAAGTGGAACAATAGAAACGCCTTTTAGGGAAATAACAGCCTCAAGCTTGGAATTCCTGAAAAAGCATGGAACAATAAAGGATATTTCAGAAGAGCTTTTGTTGGAAAGGATGAGGAAAACATCAAAGGAAATGAAGCTTATTGAAGAGGCAAACAAAATATCTTTTGACATTTTAAAAAGACTTCGGGTACAAAAAGATGAAATCTCCACCTATTATCATTTAAAACAATTAATCCTATCTCAGAAATTGGAACCTTCTTTTGACCCTATTGTAGCATCTGTGGAAAACGCAAGGTTCCCACATTACAAAGCCCA
Source organism: Microcaldota archaeon (assembly GCA_015520875.1). Lineage (GTDB taxonomy): Archaea > Micrarchaeota > Micrarchaeia > Anstonellales > J096 > JAADEL01. The sequence continues at coordinate 1,113 of WAPD01000010.1, read as the reverse complement.
ACGTTCTGAAATAAAAAACGGTTATTTGGTAGATTTTGGAATAAACTATGGAACTTATGTTTCAGATATCACAGAGATGAAATCCCTCAAAAAACCTTCCCATAAAAACCTTTACAACAAACTAAAAAAGGCCTTTTACAAGATTTTAGATTCCATTTATCCAGGGATGTTGGCAAAAGAGCTCCATTTCAACTATTTGAAAATTTTCAAATCTCTTGGATTACCTGAGATGCCCCATCTCATAGGCCATGGTATTGGAATAGAGGTCCATGAATATCCTTCTATAACGCCTAAATCAGAACATGTTTTGGAAAATGTGGCCATTGCTATAGAACCTGCCTATTATGGAACCTTTGGACTAAGGTTTGAAAGAAATATCCTGATAAAGAAAAGAACCGTTAAATGTCTAGAGTGACCCAGACTTTATAGGGTTCATATTTAAAGCTCCAATAAGTGGCTGCCTTTACCTTATTGCTTGGATATTTTTTCTCAAAATAAAGCTTTAATCTAACCTTCCAAGGCTCAAGTTCCAATATTTCCACATCAACAGGGGTTATACCTTCAGCTTCTGCAATTGCAATTATCTTGTTCAACAATTCAACAAAGAAAAATCTCTCATCAGGTGCTTCGTGCTCTATAACAATGGAACCTTGTTTTTCCCTTCCCTGCCCCATCAAAGAAAACAACCCCATCAAAAGCTCTTTTATCAAATTTTTCAAATCCTTAGCTTCTGCATACAATATAACATCTGCAGTATGGTCCAATAATCTAAACATCGCCAAAATAGTCCTTATAATAAGGTCCTAATACAAGATAGTTCCTCCTGCCTTTTTTCTCTATCTTTAAAAAAGCTCTGTTTATTAAATCATCTATTTCATGGGTTTTAAAGCGTTTGGTTGCTTCTGATTTCAACATCCGTTTTTGGGTTTTTACCATTGCAAGCAATTTCAATTGGGACTTTGTTAAATCCCTTTGATGGAAAAATTTCCTAACCTCTGGAACATAAGTTGGTTTTATTGTCATTATGTATTTGTTTCCCTCTTTTTTAATATAGAATGAAAAATTCTCATAAGATTTATTTAACTGTTCTATTAATTCCTCTATATCTTCAAT
>WAPD01000009.1 GCA_015520875.1 Microcaldota archaeon | reverse complement strand
CTAAAATTGTTATTCTGTATTTGCGCTTTCCTTGTATTTGTGTGTGCAACTTTCTGGAAACCTTATAGGAAAGTCCCAATTCTCTTATAGCTTCAAATGCCTTCTTAGAAGAGAAAAACCTTATATCAACACCCTCTTTAAGCTCCTTTACCGAGTAAGGATTGTCTAATTTTTCAAACAATCTTAATATCTTTTTTAGATGTCTTGTTGCATTTCCCCTTAATTGTATTGTTCCCTCGAAATAACCTCCCGAAATCTTTCTACAAACATCGCACATTGTCTCTTCAAACTCTACCTTTATTGGGACCTCTAGATCTGTATTCTCTATTGTTACAATTGCCTTACTTTCATTCAAATCCACAATGGCGCTCTCGAATTTTTTCTCTAACTTTTTCTCTATATGGGATTTTAGTTGATTGGGTGGTTTCCAGACACCTGAAAGGTTAACAAAACCACATCTTTTACATACTTTGTAGTGGAAGGGCTCTAGTTTTGGAAACTTTTTCTCTAGATAACATTCTTTGCAGTAAAGACCTATCTGGGCTGGTTTCCCACAAATTATACACTCAATCACTTATCCCCTCACTTGTTACCTTAAAGATAACTTCTCTTTCTGGTAGGTTTGGTGAGTCCACAAGCCTTGCTATTCTCTTTTCATCCTTACCTTTTCTTATGTAAACTCTGTAGGCGGCTGCATGTGCTATAACATTTCCTCCGATAGCTGTTGTAGGGTCTCCGAATAGCATGCCTGGATTGTCCATAACCTGATTTGTATAATAAACAGCTAGATTATATTGTTCTGCTAATCTTTGGAGTGTGTGGACATGTCTGTTTAGCTTTTGTTGTCTTTCGCTCAAACTTCCCCTTCCAATGTAATCGGCTCTAAAGTGGGATGTTAAAGAATCCACAACTATCAATTTTATGTTCTCCTTTTTAATAAGAGGTTCTAATTTTTCCACAGCTATTATCTGCTCTTCACTTGTTTGTGGTTTTATCACAAAAATATTCTTAAGAACTTGTTCTGGGTTGAGACCTTTGGCTTCGGCCATCTGGGCTATTCTCTCAGGCCTAAATGTTCCCTCTGTATCCACAAATACAACCTTTCCTTCCAACCCCCCTTGGTCTTTTGGCAATTGAACGTTTACCGATAATTGGAACCCTACTTGGGACTTTCCGCTTGAGAACTTTCCAAAGAACTCAACCATAGACTGTGTTTCCACACCTCCGCCTAACAAAGCATCCAATTTCTTAGAACCTGTGGTTATCTTTCCTATGTTTTGCCTCATTTGGTAGATATCCCAACCCGATTTCATCTCTAGGTTTAATGCGTCTTTTGCTGCCTCTACTATCTTTTTACAAGTCTCTGGGTTAAGCCCTGTGGCCTCTGCTATCTCAAAAGGAGATGCTGCAGCTAACTTTTCTAAATCTATATAACCGGCTGCTCTGAGCTTTTCTGCTGTTGCTGCTCCTACTCCTGGCAAATCCTCCAATGTTTTAGGAACGTTACTCTCTAGGCTCATTTTTAAACACCAACAACCTCAAATCTCCGATTTTTAATGTATAATAAATCTTTCCGTTTCTCCCTTCTGTTCTCCACATTACACCAACCCTTCTTAATACTCTTCCACCTGCTTGGTCTGTATCTGGCTGCATTATAACAAACTCTGGTCTTCTTATTAATCTTTCTTCCGTCTTACCCTCTGTCTCTTTATTCACGGGAACTTCTTCTAGTTTAGTAGGCAATGTCTTTTCTTTAGATTCTTCTTCAGAATCTATCTCCTCAACTTCAAATTCTTCAAGATTTTCTGACATGCCTCATATATAGCGTTTTGGTTTTAAATAACTTACCTTACCATAAAATATGAAATTTGGCACAGCTGGTATAAGGGGAAAATTCTATGAATTAACTCCAAAAGAAGCCTATGAAATAGCTTTAAACATGGGCTCTCACTTGGGACCTAAAATAGCTATAGCAATGGATGGAAGGAATAATAGCCAAGCATTAAAGGATGCTATAAGAAGCGCTTTGCTTTTCTTGGGAAAAGAGGTTTATGACCTGGGGCTTGCCTCAACACCTACATTGCAATTGTTTATAACGCAAAAGGGGATGGACGGAGGTTTTATGGTCACAGCCTCTCATAATCCTCCTGAATGGAACGGCATAAAGGCAATAGATTCTAAGGGAATAGTTATTCCAAAAGAAAAGGCCAATAAAATGCTTTCTGGAACGCCAAAACCAAATCCCCATAATATGTTCCATTCCATTAACTATGGGGAAACACATGCCCAACATCTATTGGAACATTTCCCCTTAACATTGGATAAATCTTTGGTTGTGGATTATGGAAATGGTGTTGGAACAACTGTTTTTTCTCATTTATTGCCTTCTATCACACAAGATTATCTGGAACTAAATGATGTTGTAGATGGGAACTTTCCTGGCAGAAACTCAGAGCCTGTTAAAGAAAACCTCTCCCAATTATTGTCCCATCTTAACAATTATGATATTGGAATAGCCTTTGACGGTGATGCTGATAGATCTGTTTTAGTAACAAAGAAACATTTTATAGATGGGGATCTGTCTTTGGCATTGGCATCTTATCTATTGGAAAAACCTAAAGTGGTGATGACCGTTGCCACTTCCAAGGTTATAGAAGATATTGTGGGACGGGAAAACGTTATCTATACAAAGGTAGGTGTTCCATATTTGGCTCAAGCAACCTTGGAAAATAATGCAACAATAGCAGGAGAGGAATCAGGAGGTTTAATATATCCTAAGGTTAACATAGGGAAGGATGGTTTTGTAACCGCCCTTTTATTGCTATATTTAACAAAAGGAAATCTAGATTCCAAGATAGAAGAGATCCCTAAATACTATAGAATAAAGAAAAAGGTAGAGGTCCCTGCAGATAAAAAAGAATATATGGTGGAACAACTTAAGCAAGAGCTTCCACAATACTTTGAAGGAGAGGCTATAACCTTGGATGGAATTAGAATAAATCTAAAGGACGCTTGGTTCATAGTAAGGGCTAGTGGAACAGAACATTATCTAAGGATATTTGTAGAGGCTAGGTCCCAAGAAAAGGCCCAAAACCTCATGGAACAATTAGAGGAAATAGTCTATAGATTTAAAAGCATTTAGGATATATATTTAGCTAGGTGATAAACCATGACAGAAGAACAAGTAGAGAAAAGAGACGACAACGTCGTTTTTATAGGTAAGAAACCTACAATAGGTTATGTATTAGCAGTTCTAACTCAATTGAACCAAGGAGTTCCAGAAGTATTAATAAAGGCAAGGGGAAAGCAAATATGTAAGGCAGTTACAGTAGCAGAGCTAGTAAGGAAAAGATATCTACCAGAAGTTCAAATAAAAGATATAAAAATAGATACAGAAGAACTTACCACAGAGGATGGTAAGACAGTCAGAGTATCTGCTATCGAGATCGTTGTTGGGAAATAGATTTTAATTCCTGGTATCTTTTATCTATTTTTTCTTTTAATCTCTTTTTTACATCATCTTTTGAATAATCTGCTTTGAAGGCTATTGCTAGTTTTGATGCCAATGTTCTTGCCATTCTTCCCCTTAATTTCCTGGGCAAGCTATGAACATATGGATGTAAAAATAAAATACCATGTTTTGGAGGTTTTACCTTTCTGTTGCTTCTTAAATGCTTGAATAAGGCTTTTTCTGCTCCCAATACTTGGATGGTTGATGCAGGGAATGAAACAAGCTTCTTGAAAGAACCTGCTTTCTCCAACAACATTCCTGCTATAAAAGGCCCTACTAAATAGCTTGCATTAGGAAGCATTCTCTCTAAGTTCTTTTCTATATGTTTTTTCAATGCTTTCTCTTGTTCCACCAAGGCCTTATATGCTTCTAAAAATTCTTGGAATGGCTTTGGGTCAAATCCATGTTCCCTTATCTTTTCCAGAACCTTTGGGACATCATCCAAGTTTTTGAATTTAAGCTTAGGGTCATGAAACGTGTTATAAATCCATTCCTGCAATCTCTCCAAAAACAATGCCTTTACCTTTTTCAAATCATAATATGCTCTAACGCTATTTATGATATATTGATCCTCTGAAACCTCTTCCAATTGGGACTTAAGCTTTTTTAAGAACCTTTTCCTTCTATCTCTCATGTCTTTAAAATATGGGATGCTCTTTTTAAAGGTGCAGGTATTTTCTCAGGTATTTAAGAAAGAGCCAATATGCAATGACTAAAAGAAATGGAAATCCTGCTGGCAACCCAAACAACAACAATCCCAAAGCATTTAATCCTATCTGTATCTTAGGATTAAAATTCATGTAAAGGGCTATTACACAAACAACTAATACAACCATTCCTAAAATGGTTAATATAAGGCCTATAATGTTCCCAGAAACATAATTAATGTATAAAAAGGGTAAAGAAGCGGCAAAAAACGTTACCAAATAGAAAAAAAGAAAAAAATGCTTTATAAGATTAGATTCTTTATCAAGAACCATGGGTCGCTTAGCTTTTTCTTATATGTTAATGTGTCATCAGATACTATTGTTGAAACAACCAATTCCCTTAGCTCTGGTTTCTTCTCTAGTTTGTCAAAGAACATATTTAGCAAGAATTTAATGGAACCCAATCTTTGCAATCTGTACATTGTTTGCAATTCAGGGTCTAAATGTTCTTTCAGCAATTCATCATATTTCTTCAAAGTTTCTTTTGTGAAATCCTTCTTTTCAAAAGCCTCTTTTATAACTTGGGCTGCTAATTTGGATGCCAATAAAGCGTTTCCAATACCCTCTCCTGTGAATGGGTCTATTAAAGAAGCAGCGTCTCCCACTAAAAGAACTCCATTATCATAACCTTTTCTTCTTTTAGAACCTAATGGAAGGCCCCATCCCTTTATCTCAGAAATAGGTTTTGCATTTTTGAACCTGTCTTTGAACTTAGGATGTTCTTTTATAATTTTGTCCATGATTTCTTTTAGATTTGCTTTGTGTTTTTGCACATCCCTTAATAGCATTCCCATACCTACGTTTGCCTTTTTACCCTCTAATGGGAATATCCAGAAATATCCTGGTAAAGCTTCTTCTACAAAGTGTATTTCTATAACCTCTTTCATACCTTCTACTCCATCGTAATATCCTCTAACAGCAACTACATAATGATCAGGATCTTTCTCAAATTGACCTATCTTGTTAGCAACAACAGAGTTGGCACCATCTGCTCCTACAACAATCTTTCCCATGAATTCATGGATATTTCCTTCTTTGTCTCTTGCCTTTACTCCGACAATTTGGTCTCCCTCTTTTATAACATCAAATACCATATATCCCTGGAAAACATCTACGTTTTCTTGGTTTCCGGCTTCGGTTAGCAAAAAGTTATCTAAGTCAACTCTCCTAACAACAGCTCCGTTAGGCTTTGTGTCCTTCCCTTTCTTTTCCCTTATATCCACAATAAAATCAACTCCTTTAGGAGAGCTCATCCAAACTCCATATCCAGGACCATGTGGCAATTCCAATAGTTTGTCAAAAAGTCCTAAATCCTTTAATATTACAGAAGATTTTCCACTAACACCATCTCCACATACTTTGTCTCTTGGGAATTTCTCTTTGTCCAATATCGCTACTTTTAAGCCGGTATCTCTTAGGTGAAGGGCTGTTCCAGAACCTCCAGGTCCTCCACCCACTATCACTACATCATAGTTATGCTTCATGCTCTAATTACCACCAAAAACCCTTTAAAAGATATGTATTTATGTTAGGATGGTATTTTTGGGCTCTCCCTCGGGTTGGAAAATTAAATATGGATAAAGATGCAACAAATTATGGGATACTAGCCTTTCTTTTATTGAAAGGGTATTCCTTTTTATTATCCTTATTACCTTGTCTAGCATTCTCACATAAGGTTCATAAGGATAGTTGTCCCTAACAAATAAACCTTCCCAGCCCATTGCCTCTTCTATTTTTTCAATCGGGTTCTCTTTCTTTCCCAATAAAATATAGAATGCTTTGAGCAACACTGCGTCTGTGAATGCTAGATCTACTCTGGTGGAACTATATTCAAGCGCAACAAAACTATAAAATAAAGCCAGATACTCTTTATATAATTCTAGAATGGGTAGAATTTCCCTTATTTTTTTATATTGTTCATAATACATTGGGTTGGGATAGAGAAGGGCCCCAGCATTGTGTTTGAATTTGGAATTCTCTAAAGCATGTGTATACTCATGTGCCAATATAATGAAGGTATATTCGGGTGAGCTCTGGGGATTTATATAAATTATAGAAGATTCCCAATCATAACCTCCTTTAAAGGAGCCGTGCCCTTGTTTTTCACAGAATTTTGGAACTCCTTCTTTTATTTTAATTCCATTTAAATATTCTCCATGCTTGCTTGCGCTAAATAAATAATGCACAGCTAAAACAATGGGTTTTATTTTCGGCGAGCCATCGAACTTTAATGGAATCTCTCTCTTCTTTCCCTTCCTTATATAATGCTTGAAGGCCTTTGGGTTTACGTTTAATTTCTCTGGTGAAATCCTAGCTCCTATGGGGTTTAAAATCCCAAACATTATTTTATATACAGACAAACATTTTTTATAACTTAATTCTAAAACTGGATATGGCCGTCACGGAGCCAGTCTCCCAATATTAAATCCAGATAGACGGGAATTTTAGGTTCTGAAAGAAAATGCCATTCTGTCATAGATTTACCTATTTTAAACCCTTTTATTAGTTTCTTATCCACCCATTTCTTTAATATAGCTTCAATGTATTTATCTAGGAGTTCTTTTCCTGCCCTATGGCCTATATAAGGCTCCACAAATGCCACTAAGTTTCCTTTTTGATCCTTTGCCAATATTACTTTTCTTCTTCCCAAGATTGTTCCATCTTTTTTGATAGCAAACATCTTAAACCAGGGAGTTATTATATGTCCGATAAGGGTTTTCTTAGAAGGATTGTTTGAATCATAGGCCAAACAAGAATTATCTATATATTTGGTTTTTCCCATGTTGAATAAGTCTAATAAATCGTCTGTGAACACAAATGAAACCCTAGAACCTGCAAATGACCTAACCTCTTGTTCCACATCTTTATTTTGGTCGGTAAATGAGCTCCAATATTGGGAAGATTCTTCTGTTATATCCAATTCAATGTTTTCTTTCCACCATTTCACCCTAAAACGTCTGTATCTTAATTTTTTATATTCTTCAATGCCATTAAGATATGCTTCAAAATATTGGTTTATGTAATAGGACGCCTCCTTTTTAATCCCAGGATTCAGGCTTTTTAACCACACGACTAATTTAGGAAAAATAGGGTGTTTCACAAGCTCTTTCCATATTTTTACTTCTGGGAACTCTAGTTCCAATATTTGGGGCAAATATTCTTCTAAATAGGATTGGAAGGTATGTTTGGCGGCTCCGGGCCCGAGAAATTCATACGGCACCCTCAAAAGGAACTTTAGAGCCTGGGCTTTATTGGGAGCGCTTTCTAATAACTTATCGATAACCTTGAGATTGCTTTCAAATTTCCCTTTAAGCTCTAGGAACAATTCTGTGTTTCTTGTTGTGGTCCAATCCTGGATTTTCTTAAACACTCTGCTAAATGCAAACTCAATGTTCGGATATGTTCCAATTGTAGAACGTTTTATAATATAACGGGCAAACTCCCTTGAGAATTTCCCTTTTCCCTCTGGGAATTCCTTTGTTTTTATCTTTTCTACAATAAACGCACGCAAATGTCCGTGTAAGCTCTCTGGAATCGATCTTTTTAGCAATTGAAAACTTTCCTCTATATGTTTTGGAGCATTTTTAAGCAAGTGCTCAACTATAACCCATGTTTCTCCTATTTCTTCCCAATAAAATGTTCCATTCTCTTCTTTTTCTAAAATGTCTGGGTGTATTTTCAATATAAATTCCAAAGCCTTTTTCCTTTTATCCTCAGGTGACTTGTCCTTTATCTGGGCCAATATTTTTAGAAGGTTTTTTGGATGCTCTTTCTCTATCAAAGGAACCAGCAATTCCAATTGCTCTGGCTCTGTGACATATGCTAAAGGAGGGTGGCCATAGCGGTCCTTCTCTTCAAGCAAGAAGGGAAAATGTTCTATTATTGATTTTAATTTTTCCCCTGTTATGCCAAGTTTCAAGGCAAGGTGCAATAAAGGAAGCTCATCTTTTCCAAGCCTGGTG
>WAPD01000008.1 GCA_015520875.1 Microcaldota archaeon | reverse complement strand
GGTTAATAAAAATGTGTAATTCTCATATTTCTTGGGAATGGACACTGTAACCCAATTTACAGGCCTGCTCACATTACAATTCTGATAGTCTATATTTATCAGAACTTTGTTTCCTGCTGTTTCCATAACCTTTTTTATTGTTAAATTGGTGGCACCATCTTGAGCTATTTTTAATAAAAGTCCGTTGTCTGTTTCAAGGGTTTTTATACCTGTTGTAACATTGGAACTAAAATTTTCCTCTATAATATCATAAGGTACAGGCTTATTAGCTATATCTGATACTATCATAAAAAGCATTATCACAATAAACACAACCAATATCCCACTTATTATTGTCAGCAATAAAGAGCTTATCTTTTTGATAAACCAAAGCACAACAAAGGCAATAAATGCAATAACCATGATTGCCAATATTGGCATAATTCCTTCCATATTTATCTTTACAACCTTTTTTAAAATATCTTTTCTCCTAGATAAACTTTAACTCCTCTTGGCGTTATTCTAAATGGAACTATGTCTGTGTTATGTGGAGTACCTCTCATTTTATAGATTTCCAAAGCCCTTATCCTTGTTTCTCCCTTATAGATATTATAAAGGTTAATAATACCATCTAATACATAATGTTCAATGCTATATTCAAAGGTTTCCCTTGCAGATGTAGGTGCTTCTATAATAGGAAAGACTGTAATATCCAATGTCCTTAATAGATTTAAAAACTCTATCAAACCACTTCTATACTCCCTTTCATTTGGGAACAATGCCTTAAATATTGTAATAGAATCTATAACAAGTCTTGAGACCTCGTTTTCAATAACAGTGTTTTCTATTTGTTCTATTATTTTGTTAACATCATAGCTTAAATTCTTCTCAATTATCAATTTCTTTTCAGATACTAAGCGATTGATTTCTGTAAATTCAGGGAATTGGGCACTTGCATTTTCAATAATATGCTCAGGGGGTTCTTCCAATGTTAAATAATAACCTGTTTCTCCTAATAAGGCTCCTTTATAAAGAAGCTCAAAGGTAAATGTTGTTTTACCAGTTCCAGGACCTCCATAAAAACCTATATGTCTATTTTTTGGGATACCTCCGTTTAACATTTCATCCAGGCCCATTATGCCTGTTTTTATTTTTTCCATGGTTTCATATAAAGGTTCAATATTTTTAAAACACTTTCCTAAGCATATATATGCCTTCCGTAAAAGATGTATTTTCATTTGATGATTATATGGAACATTTGTTCCAGGTTGGGTTTCAAAGCACAGAACTTGCAAAAGCCCGTTCTATCTGGAAACAAATGGTTGAAAATGATGTGTTTGTATGCTTGGGAATGACAGGAAACATTATAGCAACAGGTATGCGCGGCCTTATCATAAGAATGTTAGAAAAAGATTACATAGATTGTATAATAACAACAGGCGCTACTATTGATCACGATGTGATAAAATCCTTTGAAGAATATTTAATCGGAGATTTTGAAATGGATGACAGAGAATTGCACCATCAAGGGATCAATAGACTTGGAAACATTTTAGTTCCAAACAAAGTCTATGAATTGTTGGAATCAATAACAATGGAACTATTTGAAAAAGGTGGAACATATGCACCTTCTGAAATAGCCACAATTTATGGAAAGTATTTATATGAAAAGGGAAAACGTTCCATTTTAGCAACAGCTTATGAAAAAAATGTTCCAATATTTTCTCCGGGCATTGTAGATGCAGCAATTGGATTAAATTTCTATTTCTTGCAACAAAAGGTTCCATTTGAGATAGATGTTGTTAGGGATTTGAAAAATCTAGGAAATGTTTTATATCCACAGGAAGAGGTTGGAGCCCTTATCTTAGGAGGTGGAATCTCCAAACACCATACCATTGCATCCAATTTGCCAAGAGGCGGCTTAAATTATTCTATCTATATGTCCACTGCAACAGAATTGGATGGTTCCCTTTCAGGAGCTAAAACAAAGGAAGCCCAAAGCTGGGGAAAAATACATGAAAACGCAAAACATGCTAATGTGTTTGGAGAAATAACATTAACATTGCCCTTGTTGCTTTACGGGTGGATATAATGGATGAACTAGTTATTCTATTACCCACATATAACGAGGCAAAAGGTATTGCCCAAGTTATCAAATCAATAAAAAAGGTTGTTCCAGATGCTAAAATAGTGTTGGCAGATTCCAGCAACGATGGAACAGGTAAAATAGCCCAATCTCTAGGAGCTCAAGTAATATGGACACCTCCCACAGGAAAGGGAAATGCAGTAAAACATGCTTTCAAGGAAATAAATGCAAAAAAGCTTATCATGTTAGATGGAGATGGAACATATTTACCCGAGAATCTGCCACCTATTGTTAAACTATTGGATAAATATGATGTTGTTTTGGGAAGTAGATTAAGAGGGGAGATGGAAAAAGGAGCTATGCCCCCTTTAAACCATTTCACAAATATCTTCACAACAACCTATGCAAATATTCTGTTTGGGTCCAATATATCGGATGTGATGTCTGGATTGATAGGTTTCAGATATCCTGTTTACAAAGAATTGGAACTAAATGCCAAAGGTTTTGAATTAGAGGTTGATATGTTTTCAGAGATAATGAAACGAAAATACAATATTGTGGAGATTCCAATAAGGTTTGGAACACGTTTTGGAACTCCTAAAATAGTATGGTTGGATGCTTTTAAAATCCTATGGCACTTGACTAAAAAAGCTTTACCTCTTTTATTAAAGGGACAAAGAGGAGTAAAAGTGACCAAGTTGGAGTTTTCAGATTTAGAAAAATTAGCAAAGCAATAACAAACAAAGCATCTATAAGGAAAACTTGCCATGTACCTGTGTTTATCCTTCCCCTTATAAAAAGCCCTTTCAAAGGATAGAACCATTTTACCCCGCTCACCGTAATAGAATCAAACAACAAATGCAAGCTATAACTTGCTAAAGCTAACAAAGCTATTTTTAAGCTCCAAAAATAGGCCAAAGCAAACGATAACAAAAAAGCAGGTATTAAGGAATGGGTTATTGTCCTATGCTCAAAGGCCTTTTTCCCTATAAAAAACGATAATAAAAATGCATAAGGCAAATACAAGATATTCCAAATAATCCTAAGGATTAATTGTAAAAATTTTCTAATCCCTCTAGGAAACCTCTGAAACTTTTTATAACCAACATCTATGTCTGGCAACACAGAGAAAATTAACACAATTAATGCTTCTTCCCAAGACTTAATAAAGGGAAAAAGAATAAGAAAAGTCCAAAGAATATGCTGATGCTGGAGCATTACTTTATTATCTTTCTTCTCTTCTTTAAATAAGTTGCATAGTCTATGTATTCTTTCCTATTTAAGTACCATTCAACTGTTTTTTCAGGTTTTCTTGGGTTTTTAACCTCATAAATAAAAGCATCGGAACCTGCTCCAGAACCAAAGCTCACCTGCAATATCAAATCTCCTTCTTTTGCATGATCTAGAACATTTGCCAATCCTACCAATGTTGCTCCACTATAAGTATTCCCAATATATGGAACTAATAAACCATATTGCAATTGCTCTGGTGTTATTCCAAGGCGTTTTGCAGCTGCTTTTGGAAACTTGGCATTAGGCTGATGCAACACAACATGGTCAAAATCCTTTATAGAATACCCTGTTTTTTCTAAGATGCCTTTAGCGGCCATTAGCACATGCTTGAAATAGGCGGGCTCTCCTGTAAATCTTCCTCCATGGGAAGGATAATGGGTACCTTCTCTTCTCCAGAAATCGGGTGTATCTGTTGTTACAGAATAAGTATCTTTAATAACAGCAATAGGATCCCTTTTTCCTATAATGTAAAAACCTCCACCAGAAGCTGCAGAGTATTCCAAAGCATCGGCAGGCCTTCCCTGTGCAGTATCGCTACCTATTGCAACACCTGCTTCTATTGTCCCACCTTTTACCATTCCATAGACGGCAACCATACCTGCTGTTCCTGCTCTACAGGCAAACTCCATATCTGCAGCTACTAATTCAGGTGTTATCCCAAGGGCTTCTGCTACAATAGAAGCACTGGATTTAACAGCATAGGGATGGCTTTC
>WAPD01000007.1 GCA_015520875.1 Microcaldota archaeon | reverse complement strand
TGCAGAGATCATTAAAGATAAGGTAACAAAAGAAAATTATAGCGATAGTGAGTTTGCTATCCTAATTTTAGTTGAGGTTAATACACCTGAAGCTAAAGAAAAATTCTATCAATTGGCAAATTTGGGTGCTGTGCTAAATTATCTTTCTGTTGATAATGTTTGTAGAATTGAGTTATATAAAGATGGTACAAATCCGCCAACTTATAATGCAAGCGCTGGTGTAATTGAGTTTCATTATAGTGGTGTAGATAATACGACAAAGAGAACTTTGGGAGAATCTTTAGAGGCATTTATAAGAGAGCGGGGAAACGCAGATTATACTCCATTAAAAACAGAAGTTAAAGAGGCACTATACATGGATTTTGGAAATAGATTAGATCCATGGTTGTCGGGTGGGGGAATTCTAGATAAAAACGAAGCATATCCATTAATCAGGAATACATTGGAGCTGCTTAGGAACCCAATTGGACAATGAAGAAAATTTTATTAATATTGTTGGTTTTGTTGCTTATTGTTCCATTGATATTCTCGGATGAACCTAGGTGTTTTAGACCTCCTGTGGTAAGTTGTGAAGGTGCTAAAGCTGTATTGGACTGTATGGAAAATGAAATATATTATGGAAGTGGTCCTGGTTTTATTGTCAATCTGTTGTATGATTTTTGGATAGATTTGGAACCTGGTGAGGTTTGTGAGATTGATCTGGGAAATGGCATCTATCAGAGTAATGTTAAGGTTTTTCATATAACTGGTGGACCTGATGCCACCATTTCTCTAAAAAGAGGTACTATTGTTCCATTAGGTATTTCTGGCTATTATGGTATTTTTGTCACTGAGGGTGTTAAAAACGTTAGATTAGAGGATATTACAATTGCAGGCTTTAGAAGTTTTACAGGAGGTCATGCATTATCTTTGGTTGGATCTCATAATTTGTACACCAGAAATGTTCACATCTATGATAGTGGTATTGGAATTGCCGCTTCTGGAGACCTCTATTGGGTGGGGGAGAACACTTGGGTATGGGGCAATGGTATTGGATTATTTGTGGATGATTACTTTGGAGGAACTGGATCATATACAACATGGATTTGTAACAATGTTGTGGATGTGGATATGGGAAGCCCATTAGATTTGGTTGCAAAGAGCTTTAAGGCAGATTTCGTTGTCCCTCACATCAATCCAGATTATAGTTCCTTATTTGAAAGTTGTGCTGGTTTTTCTCCACCTACTGGAGGAGACGATAATGAAACAAGTTGTCCTGATTTGCCAACACCTGTTGCCAGGTCATCGATTTCTAATTTACCTAAAGGAGCTTGTGTAAATGTTTCTGATCCTTTGCTAAATTTAGATTACAATTCTTATGCTTATGAAGAAGGTTCCTATGTATTAAGACAAATAGGTAACGGTATCGATGAAGTATTGGACTCCTCTTATCTCTCAGGATATGCTGAGAAATCTACTGAAGTTCTGTTGGGCGAAGGTAGAAACGATTTCATATTGCTTACAACAGCCTCAGCATCCAATGAATGTGGAACAAGAACTACATCTGACATCGATTATGCGTGTGTGATTTATCTTCCAAGCAATTGTACTGCCTATGTTGACGATCTATATTTGAACGGAGTTGCTGCAATGGGGTTATCTGAATTTACTGTCTATATGCATAGCCCCGCTTATTTAAATGTAAGCGCACAATTCTCTGGGAACTATACCAGTTGTTCCTTGTATCTAGATGGAGAACCTGTCTCAACTATTAATTCTTCTCAAAATACTCTTAATGAAACATTAGTATTTTTGGAAGAAGGAACCCACACATTATCATTAAGTTGTCAAGATAAACCTTGTAACGAGAAATCTTTAACTCTATATGTAAAAAGAGGGAATAAAACATGTGATAATGGAGTTGATATAACCAATTTGCCAAATGGAGCTTGTATGGTTGTTAGAAATATTACATCATTTACTGCTTTAGTATCCGCATATTCCGTAAATAAAACATCTACGTTAAATGTCTACTTAAACGGAGATCAGATTTATAGTGGAAGTTTGCTGGGAAGCACTTCTTTATCATTCCTTACTTCAACAACCACTTATCAAACCTATACCTATTACGCAGAAGTTGTTTCAGAAGATAATCAATGTTTTGATTCCGATGTTGGTTGTATTATTGTGGAGCCCCCAGAAGAAGAATGTTATATTTCACTATCTGGATATTTACCATCTGGAAGAACTTATGCTAATTCATCTACTTTAGAGAAGTTTAAGTTTGATGCCGCATCCAATTATAATTTACAATGTGAATTTACTGTCAATGGAACGTTGATTTATACAGGTTCCGGAACAACTGTTTCCTATGACCAAAGTTATATATTAGGTCCTGGTGTTTACGATAGCTATGTGAATTGTTATGCACCTAGCAAACCATCATGTAGTAAGCAACTTTCTGGACATTTAGTTGTTTCGAATTATTCCTTAACTGGAGGTAATGGAACAACTTGTGACCTTGAATTAATGGGAATGTTGCCTTCAGGATATACCAATGAAAGTTTGTTTAATTATAGTTTTAATGCTACATCTTCTGAAACAATTGAATGTAGGGCTTGGTTGAATAGCACTGTTTTGTATCAAGGAACAGGAACAAATGTGAACTACTCTACTTTGTTAAATCTAAGCGATGGTACTTATTTATCTCAAGTTTACTGTTATCAATTAACAAATGTTTCTTGTAATGCACGTTTGGAAGGAAGGTTAAATGTTTCTAGAACAAGCCCACCACCAGAACTTTGTTATATCTATATGGACGCTAATTTGCCATATGGAACATATATAAATGAAACAAATACATCTTTATGGTACTATGCTATATCAAATTATCCTATGAATTGTAGCCTTTCTTTGAATAGTTCTCTATTATATAATGAAACGGGATTAAGTTCCCAGTATAACAATTCATGGACCTTTGGGATTGGCAGTTATTTGTTTAATTTAATATGTGAATCCAATGTATTTCCAGATTGTAAGGAGTCCCGCGTTTCATCTTTATTTGTAATAAATGAAACACTAACTCCAAGGCTTTGTAATATAACATTGAATGCATCTTTACCATCAGGTACTTATAACAATTCTTGGAACGGAAGTTTGTATGCATCTGTAATTGGAGATAGCAGCTATAGTTGTAATGTTTCACTAAATGGAACTTTAATAGGAACGTTTAATTCTAGTTATAACCAAAGTTTCTCATTTGGGGTTGGAGATTACTTATTTAGCATAGTATGTGTTGATTTAGCAAACTCAGGATGTGTGGATAGTGCGTTTTCTTCTTTACATGTTAACATTGCAAATACCTCTATCCCAAGGAATGTTTCATGTAGTGCTGATGTATCATTTAGGGATTTACCACAGAGCTATTGTAAAATTGTTGAGAGTGGCGGTGAATACATAGTAAGTTATAGCGGATATGTGTCTAGGAATGCCACTGTTTCATTTTATCATAATGATGATTTAATTAGTTCTAAAAGGGTAAGCGCGGGTGGTTTCTCTAGAAACATGCTTGTAGAATTAGTAAATGGCACAAATGTATTTTTGGTTAGAGTTGATGCTGGCTATTGTGGTGCTAGCGATAGTGCTTGTATCTATGTTAGAAACCAAACTCCAGAGAATTATACTTGTGATATAGGGGTTTCATCCAGTGCTACATTAACAGGCAACGAAGTAAATTATAGGGTAATTGTGGATGGAAACTCTTCATGTAGAGTGTTATTGGACGGAACAGTGGTTGATTCATTTACGGTTGTTGGTTCATTCATTAAAAATTATGGATTTAATTTAAGTGCTGGAAACCACACTTTAGAAATTACTTGTGTGGAAAGTTATTGTAGCAATACCTCAAAAATTAATCTAAGCATTGTTCCGGCATGTACTATTACTGGAACGTTAATTCCTTCTGGTTGTTCTATTGAGGAAACTCCTATCAATATTTCATATCAACTTTATGCTAATTTACCTTCCTATTATTCACTGTACTTGGATAACTCTCTGTTAAGAGATGGAAACTTTAGCAATTATTTCCAAGACTCATTTGTGATGAACTTTAGCCCTGGTATCTATACATTGAAACTTAATGCAACAAATGACTTATGTTTTTATCAAACAACAGGCTGTTTTGTGGTAAAGAATGAAAGCTGTTTAGATGGATTGAATTTAACATTTAATGGTACTTATTATAAGGTGGAGGGTTCCAGGGGAACTTGTTCTATTATTGTGGACGATGTTTCATATGCTAATTTCAACTATAATGGAACAGTGGAGGGGACTATCTCGGGAGCCGAAGGAGACGTTTCATTGGTATGTTATGATGAGGTTTATTGTCCTGTTGTTTCTAGCTTAACAACTCCAACAGTAACTTTGGATGTTTCTATACTAACTAACGAAAGTGGGTTGAAGCTAACCCCTGATAATAATGCAACAAACATTACATATAAGGTAATCTCTAGTGTAAACGAAAATATCACATGTTCCATTTATTTAGATGGAATATTATTGGGAACAGAAACAGTGCTTCCTGGAATTCACAATAAAGAAGTTTCTTTTGATAGGCCTGGAATATATGATGTAGGTATAAGGTGTGAGTTAAACGGAACAACAGCCGGAACCAGAAAACACATACTGATTTATTATGTAACTATGAACGATACAACAGCTCCAACGATCCACTTAATTGCACCTCCAGATAATGTTAGGTTGATGAAGTTCCCACCTATATTTTTCTTCCTAGCATTTGATGATTTGGATCCTATGCTAGATTGTAGGTTAAACGTTTATGACAAATATGGAGAAAATATTCTTTCTATATCCACTGTTGCTCCAAATGGAAGACAAAAACCTGTTTATTCCCAGCGCTCCCATACTTTGTTTAAGGATGATATCTATTATTGGAATGTAACCTGTGTCGAT
Organism: Microcaldota archaeon; assembly: GCA_015520875.1. GTDB lineage: Archaea > Micrarchaeota > Micrarchaeia > Anstonellales > J096 > JAADEL01. The sequence continues at coordinate 5,730 of WAPD01000007.1, read as the reverse complement.
AATGGAGATCCTGTTGGTTATTCCGACACTTGGAAATTCTTAGGTACAGATTACTCTGAAGAAGTATGGAATTTTGTTTATTCTAATCAATCCATATATTACACTTACAACAATAGCACCGTTAAGATCTATTATGGAGTGCATTCTAATTTATCCTATGTAAATACAAGCGTTTACATAAATGATGTACCTATGATTCTCTGGGAAAATCTTTCATCAAATGTATTGTATGCTTCTTATTTAGAATTACCTCCCGGTGAATATAATCTAACAATTGTTTCCGAGTATAATGGAACATTTATCACAAATGGAAGCTCTTTCCACGTTGTTGAACTAACTAAAGAGATAATATTTTACAACAATCTAACCACAGATAAAACCATTTACTATACAGAAAACATAGCACCAGTTCAAATATTCTACAATGTTTCTCATAATCTACAATCCAATGTACCGTCTTTAATTTACATTAACGATACATTGATATTAAATGGAAGCTTATCTGTTAATACAACATATTCTCAGGTTGTGGGGCTTTCCCAAGGCCGTTATAATATTACATTAATATCCAAAGATGACTTTAATAACACAAGAGTCTCCAGTGTTGAGATTACTGTTATCTCAAATGAAACAACAAATGAAACATTTGTTTTCTATAATCGCGTAAATGCAAGTTCTGATAAATATTACACAAATAATACCTCTAATGTGCCTATTAACTATCTTGTACATCATTCCAACCAATCTGCTGTTTCTTCAGTGTTGTACTTGAATAATACTGTTATCTTAAATGGGACACTAGTTGTTGATTATGTTTACAATCAAACTCTAGAATTGAACCCTGGAGATTATGTAATTACATTGGTTTCAACTGATAACAATGGTTATAGGGTTTTAAGTCAAGATACCTTTAAAGTAATTCAGATCCATACAGAAAAAGAAGATGAGGAGAAGGATGTTAAAGAAGTGTTACCAAAACTGTTCCCTACTTCAGTAGCAACAACGCAACCTTTAACATTATCCACAGGATGGGGCTTCCCAGCATTTATAATTGCTTTAGTGGTTGGGGGTGCTTTAATTTGGTTCTTCCTATGGAGAAAACCTATAGCTATTGTTGAATTATTGAATGAACCTTATGTAAATACCAGGGTTGAGTTTAGAGTTAGAGATAAAAATGGAAAACCTGTTCCAAATGTAATGTTATTGATTTTGGGACCTGAGGGAAGAGAGTATACTGTGTCTACCGATAATGCAGGAATTGCCTCGTTCATCCCAGAGAAATCAGGAACTTACTCATTAAAACCAATCAAACACAAATTGGCACCTAACTCGTTATCAAGCTTTATGGTAAAGGAAAATGTTTAAAATGGGTAAATTTCATTTAATAATGATGTTTTGGCTGCTTTTTGTTGGGCTGGTGGCTGCTGCCTCTATCCAGCCTTCGGGCTTTTTCACAACTTCTTCTAATAATGTTCAATTAAATGTTTCTGGTTATGACTGTATTTTACACAATGGAACACACTGGTTTTCAATGGAAAATGGGACGCTAAATCTCTGGTTTATGAGAGGGATTTATAATTTAACGTTAGAATGTGCAGATGGAACAGATAATTTAGATTTAATTGTGAATAGTCCTGTATGGGTTCCGCTGGTACCTCAAGGAGTGTCTCCATATTTTTATCCTGTGGTTGGAGCACCCGAAACAACCTGTGAAGTAAATGGAACAACCTTTCAAGGGTTTCATTTGTTCCTAAGCTCGGAGCAAAATATTACCTACAATTGTTGGGATTCTGTGGGAACAATTAATGGAACGAAGGAGCTTTTTATTGTTCCAACAACTGGATATAATACAATGACTTTTAATGGAACACTGGAGAATGAAACCAATAAAGATGTTGAAATAGTCATGTTTTGTGGTGTTAGTTGTTATGTTATAGGTGATTTAACAGGAAAGAATTTAGAAAACATCACTTTGAGATATGAAAACGATATCTTTTTCATCAGAACACCAAACATTTCTTTTTATAATGCTTCTAGTGTTTTAGTTTACCAGGAAAATAGTTCCATATATGAAGGATTTTACGAAGTAAAAAACTCTAAAAACGTTGTATTTATAATAAATACTTCCAATAACTCCCATAATTTCTATGTAGAGAACGCAACTTTGTTCATTTTTGGAATTGGTGGTTTTGATAGCATTAATTTAACATTGAACAACGGAACGGTTTTTGTTGATAATCACTTTGTTTTGAGAAATGCAAAAGGTTCTGGGACATTGTTATATAGTGGACCTGCATTAGATGTAATCTTATGGAACGCTGAAATTGAACCTAATGTGTTGCTTGTTTCCTATAATAAAAACATGACTTACAGGCCTTATGTGGAAATAAATGTGCCCATGGTGTTATACCCTTATAATCTAACTTGGAACCTCTCGAGTAATGGTTATGTTTATAGAGGCTCCCTTAAGCTGTTTAATAAAAATTTATCCAATTATAGCTTAGCATTGAAAGAAACTAATGCAACACTGGAAAATGTTTCATTGTATAAATTGTACTCGGTTGGCTCAAGTTTGAATTTAACTAATGTAAGCGGTAATGGAACAGGCAGCAGCGTTGGTTTCTTTACAGTTAACGATACATTAAACTTGGAAAATGTGGCCTTTTGTAATTATGCTACTGATATAAAAGCATATAATCCCACAATAGCGTCTAAGACAAATTTAACATGTGATGTTTCATCAGGTATTGGTTGTGATTTGCAATGTAATCCTCTATCAAATTATCAAGGATATTTTATTGCAAAAGTTTATTCTAGCGGTGATTTGCAGAATAAAACGATCCTTTTAAGATATGTGCCTGAATTTTTGGGAAAAGATACTTGTAATGGTATCGCCGTTTACCAAGATGGAACACAATTGCCATCTCAAACATTTGGTTGTACTGGACCAAGTGTAATCGCGTTTAAAGCCAATCTAACACCAGGAACAAACATATTTAGGATTTACTATGGAAATACATCTAATTCAACCATAAATGCATATACTGAAACAGCCGGAGGCTCAACTAGTTCTATTGATTATAAACAAGGAAAGTGGATTGTTTTAGATGGAAATTACTCTCTAGAAGTTAATGGAACGTTGGAAGGTAAATATTATTATGAAATCTCTCTGTTGTTTGTGAATATGACGGAGGCCGGTTCCAACTTTACCCTTTATGTTGGAACAGTTCCTATGGTAAAAGCCACTTTACTGGAAAACGGGCTTTGGAATATCTCTTATAATGGAACAAGCGGCTGGAATTCGTTTTTATACAATCCTACAAAACCTATTTCCATAATTTTAGATAATATCTCCTATGGAACTCCTCATCTTTACTTTAGGGTTTCTTCTAAAGATTACTTGTATACATCCTCTCCTCTACCTGTTGGGGCGCCTTCCTTTAGTGTTGAAGGAAAAGGAACACTTTGGATTAAACATAATTACTTGATTTATGATTTTACCCAACCTTATGGAGGGTTCCCAGTTATCCTATACAACGATTTAAGATTACCTGTTACGATCGATGTTCCACGAGATGGGCTACAAGGATTGGCATTTTTAGTTCCATTTAGGGATTTACGCTTTATGGGCCTTAGCGTGGGACCTTCTTTGGAATACGCTGTTTCTAATGGAACAACTGTTTTCCCAACAAAAGTTGTTTGTGATGAATTAGATTATCTTTCAATTAGAAAATGTTTAGTTTACTTTGAAGGAAATTTCTCTGCGGGACAACAAACATTTTACCTAACATATACCCCTTCATTACCTCCAAATAATTTTGTGTTAAGTTCAGTGGATAATGCTACAACTGTTTTATCTCTGTGGCCATTTACTGCCAGAGGATTAATTAATAAATCTGGATTAAGTCGTTATTATTACATAGGATATGATCCACGAGATTCATATGTAGAGCCTTCATATAGTTGGGATACTTATACATATGTTTACTATCCAGAAACCTACAGGCATTGGAAAGCCCCATCTGTGCTTAATTGGTGGGCGGAACAGCCTTCTATCTTTGTGTTTCAAAGGAATCTAACATCTCTATTGTATAAAGCCAACAACAAACCTATTATTTATTATACCCATCCAGATGCTAAAATATCTTTAACAAGCAGCGGTAGCTATTTCTCCGATTACATAGCTTTAAACACTACTGTAAACTCATTTGTTCCAACATTAACGGTAACAGAACAACAATTGCACTTTTATAATTCTCCATATGAAGGATTATGTGGCCCTAACTGGGAACCTTGCAATGTTTCAACTAACGGCACTTTAATTACTTACGATGGAGCTACATTTATTAATTATGCTTATTTCCATGATTCCATAAAAAATGATTCCATTTATGTGAATGCTTATGTTAATGGTTCCAATGTTGATTTAAACAACATAACAATTCTTGGAATGTTTAAAGTAAATGCAAGTTCAATTGTTCTAAATAACACTAAAGGAATTGGTGAAATGGGTTCTATGGGCCCTGGAACTAATAAAGAAAGGGCTGGAGGTAGCCATGGTGGTTTTGGTGGTAGAGGTTCAGATAGATTTAGCATGGCTTCTGGACCTGTGGGTTACTCCTGGGAACCTTCTATAGGTTCTGGTGGTGGAAATGATAGCTATGTTTGGGGAACACCTGGAGGTGCTTTAGTAGAATTATATGGAACAAACATTGTTGCTGAAAATGTTGACCTTTCTGGAATCTCTGGTTTAGGAAGTGCAGGTTCTGGTGGTGGTTTTTTAGCGAAAGGAAATTCTATTTATGTGAATAATATAAACGTTTCTGGAGGTTCTTCATTAGGTGCTGGCGGAGGTTCTGGTGGTAGGATTTATTTGGAAGGTTCTACAACAGAGTTATCAAATATAGACGTAAGCGGAGGGTTGGGAAACAACACGGGTATCTTTAACTATTCAACAGGTTCTTCGGGAACATTATTAATTAACAATAGCACTTCACTTATTTTAATGTTTGATAATGCCCATAAACCAACACCAAACCAAGCATTTATAGACGGAACTCAATATGATGAGATTTGGATAACTAATGGAGCTTATGTGGAACAATTTGTACCTCATGTTTCAGCTGATTATATTTATTTAATCAATGGATCTTACCTAAGCCATCCAAGGTATCCTTATTTTTATGCTGTTAATATGTCATTTGGTAATTTCACAATAGATGGAACATCCAAGGTTGATGTGATGTTCAAAGGTATTTACCCACCAGCATGGCCATTAACCTTGGAAGTTGAAACAAAACCAGTATTCCCACATTCATTGATAACTATTTGGAAAAATGGTGGAAATGTAGTAATGCCTTATAGCGGTTTAATCATTTTAAATGGAACTAACTTAATTGTGGATGGAGAGTTGTTAGCGGTTGCACCCACTGGTCCTGGAGCAACACCTTATGACTTTACCCCAACTAATGGGCAAGCTGGTTCCATATTTTTAACTGTATCTCAATTGCTGGGGGCTGGAAACATTTCAATAAATGAAAACCAACTATGTGCTAATGAAACAAACAGCTACCCTAAGTTTTTCAGCTACGGTTTTCTTTATATAAATGGGTCAACAGAGAACTTTACCGGGAATTTGTTATACTACAATATAAATAATTGTGTTGCTTTTACTTATAATTACAATCAAACATTGCCTAATAGAGTTTCTGGCGGTGGTTTAAGAATAAT
>WAPD01000006.1 GCA_015520875.1 Microcaldota archaeon | reverse complement strand
ATCCTCTATTATGTCTAATAGTTCTTTTTTCCTTGCATTTAATTTCTTTCTTTTTAATAAAAGCTCTTTAAGTTGTTTTGCCTTTTCTTCTATTTGAGGTAGCTTAGAAGCTAACTCATTCAATTCCATCAAAGAACCTCCATCCTCAACTCCTTGTAAATCGTATTCTAAGCGGCTAAAGATGGCATGCTCTTTATCAAGAAGATTTGTGGAAAGCTCTTTAATAGAGCTTCTTTTTAATTCAAAGACACCCAATTCATGGAGCTCTTTCAATAGAGCATCTTTAATCTCGGGCAAGAAATACAACCTAACATCATATATTTTACTCGGTATCATAGAGCCTCTCCTTCCACATTTTATAATAAATGTCAAAAAGCTTTTTGGCATCTGGTTTAGAGAGTTTAAGCTTTTTCTCCTCACATTCTTTTAGAACTTTTTTAAGCTCTTCTTCCAATTTTTTATCATATTCTTGTTTTAGTTTTTTCTTTTCTTCTTCTAGCCAGGATTGGATTTCCTTAGAAATGTGGGAAAGGACCTCCTCATGTTTTTTCTGGAGTTCTTTGGTTTTTCCTTCGTATTCTTTTTCAAGTTGTTCCAGTTCCTTTTCCAATTCCAATAATCTATTCAGAGTATCTTTAACGGACACGTTATATTCTCTCAGAAAAGGTTTTTAAACCATATTTATGGGTAAAAAAGAAAGAACAAATCCTCTACCTTGTGAGAATATTCTGGGCGGACTATAAAACCTCTATTTGAGAATCCTTATATCCAAGCTCTTTTAACAACTGGGCTACTCTTTTTTTATGGTCTCCCTGTAAAATAATTTGATTATCTTTTTTTGAACCCCCACAAGCCAGTTTCTTTTTCAAGTATTTGGTAACTTCACCTAATTGAGATTTTTCCACACCTTCTATAATAGTAACAAATTTCCTGAATTTGGCCTTTTCTGTATAAACTTTTATCTTTTGAGTTCCTTCTTTTAGAATAACATCACAGACGCAGAGGTCCTTAGGGAGACCACAAACCTTACAGACCTCAACCAATCCTGTTACCCCTCTCCCTTAATATTGTTAGAATGCGTGCTACTAGGAGCTTCAATGGCCTTCGCTTGTTCTTAGGTGTTTTTATTAGGTCAATGCGGGTTTGCTCTAAAAGCTCTCTAAGCTCTTCATCGCTCTTTTCTCTAAGCTCCTTCACCTTCAACTTCCTTCACCTCTACATCCTTTTTTGTTTCTTCTTTTTCTTCTGGCTTTAAGTATTTAAGGCTTTCGGGAGGTGTAATCATCACTGTAACACCAATTACACCTGATTTTGTTAGTGCTTGGTATTGGAATTTATCCACATATCTTGTAACATAACCTGCCTTAGGAACAAAACCAAACCTTGCCTTTATCTTTCTTGCCTTAGCACCTCTTGCTCCCAATTTACCCTTTATCACTATCTCTCCTCCGATAGCCCCTTCATCCCTTATTCTATACAATGTTGAATAAAGAACCCTTCTTATAGGCCTTCCTATTTGCAAAGCATAACCTATCCTTCTTGCAACCACGCTTGAATCTAGCCAAGGATTTCCCACACTATAAATATTGATAACTGGGTTTTCTATGTTGAAATTCTCGGAGATTTGCTTTGCTATGCTCTTTATAACATCATCTCTTCTTGTTAGCTTCCTTTTGGGGTCAAATACTATTAATGTTACTCTAGTTTCCAAAGGTAGTTTCTGTATTTTAATATCTGAGATTAGGACATTGCTTAGCACTTTTTCCAAGTATTCCCTTATTTTTGCTTCTATAATTTTATCGCTTAGGAATTTTCTTTTAACGTGATCAAGCACCATCTTTCTCACCCAATATTATTTCAGCTCTAGCTGTTACATACCTTTGTCTCATAGGCCTTCCTTTAGGCTGTATTCTATAATAAATGTTCTTTTTGTTGGCTGCCACATGTATTATCTTTAATTTGGATTCATCCATGCCTTTTACCCTTGCGTTTGCTATAGCTGAATTCAACAACTTAAGCATTATTTTAGCCTCTTTCATTGGGTATCTGCCTTTTATTCCATGTTTTCTGTGGCCCATCTTTTTGTTGTGTCTCCTATAAGGAACAAAGATGATTCCCTTAGAAGCCTTTTCTAATAGCTCTTTGGCCACTAGTGCATTTTTGTATCTAATTAAATCGGCAACTGCGCATAGGTCCTTCCAGGAAGCATCCACACCTTCTATTCTTGCCTTTGCTTCTTTCATAGCTATCACTTCATAGCAACAAATCTACTACCTCTTGTAGCTCCAATACCAGGTCCTGCGTGCTTCTCGAACTTGACTGAGAATGAATATTCCCCTAATCTGTGCCCTAGTTTCTCTGGAGTTATCTCCACCTTCTTCCACTCTTTTCCATTATAAACAAGGAATGTTAGCCCTAGCCATTCTGGGATTATAACAGCAGACCTAACATGGGTCTTTATGCCCTTTTTAAGCCTAGGGTCATTTTTTTCCTTTAGCTTTCTTACTCTAAGCACCAATTTTCTATATTTTAGGTTTCTGCCATCTAGCATTCTTTGTATTGATCTCCTAGGTCTTGCTTTTATTAACTTCATGAAATCCTCTAAGGAGAGCTCAGCAAGTTGGCTCTCCTCCAAACCTCTCCACAATCCTGACTTTAGTTCAAACATTACTTACCACCCGATTTTCTTCTACCCGTTTGTCTAGCAGCAATATGACCAACTTTTTGTCCTGGAGGTGCATTTCTAGCAACTGTTGTAGGCTTACCGACATGGTGTTGCTTACCTCCGTGAGGATGGTCATAAGGAGACATCTTAACTCCCCTGTTTCTAGGCCATATTCTGTGTAATCTTCTCATCTTATAATAAGCATGTCCTGCCTTTAATAATGGTTTGTCTTTAAAACCACCTCCTGCAATCACACCAAGCATAGCTCTTGCATCTAATGGGAATGGAACAACCTTTCTACTAGGCATTTTTACGTATGCAAATCTATCATCTTTTGATAATAGGATTGCGTAAGCTCCTGGGGACCTTAGGAACTTACCTCCATCAAATCTAGTTTTTTCCAAGAATGTTATATAAGATCCATCTGGAATGTCCTTTAGTGCCAATACATTTCCTAGTTTAGGTTCTGTTGTGTTGATTTTTATCTCCCTTCCTACTGAAATGCCTTCAACTGCTGGGAAGTAGAAAAAACCTTCTTGGGTTTTTACCTTTATTGCAAGACCTCTTCTCGCAGGATCATCCACAATATCTATAACCTCTCCTATGAGCTCCTCTGATGTTGGAGGTAGCTGGACCTTGACCTTTGCAATATGGTCAGGTACAACATAACGAGGAGTTGCACGTCCTCTTACCTGTTGTTTTAATCTTTTACCCATAATATCACTCCGTTAAATTATCCAATATTTCTTGAGCATTATACTTGGATTTTAATCTTACGTAGGCTATTTTTTCTCCCTTGAAATTGATTAATGTTCTCACGCTTTGAACCTCTACATTAAAGGTTTTTTCCACGTATTGCTTTATTTCTGGCTTTGTTGCTTTCATATCCACAACAAAGGTTAAAGTGTTTTGTTGGTCTGCAAGGTCCATAGCCTTTTCTGTTCTTTTTATATCCTTTATCATGCTACCACCTTATTCTCCAGCTCCTTTAAGGAGGATTTTGTTAATATGACATAGCGGTTAGCTTGACCTCCTGGAGCTATGTGTTTTACTTTAACGTTTTCCACATTCACCACTATCAAACCAGGTATGTTGGATAAAGCTTTTATCTCTTTTGTTCCGATTACAACTCCTATCTTCTTTAATTTGTAGGCCCTTGCCTTTCTCCTTCTTCTTAAACCTGATATTCTCTTTCTTGATTTTTTAGCCTCTTCTAATTCTTTTTTAATGAATTTTGCCAAAACCTCATAGCCTTCTTTTGTTTTTGTTAGTTCCTCCAATTTATCTTCAAATACCAAAGGTTTGGAAGAGGATAATGCAGACCTCATTGCCAAGAGATATTCTTTTTTATTTATCTTTTCCACAATTTTCTTCTCAGGCTTTGGAGGGTGTGCCCTTCTACCTTTAACAGAATGAGGGATCCTTCTAACTCTTCCGTGCCTTCCACCTCCTAAGATCTCTCTAGGCAATCTAGCCTGACCTTGGTTTTTTAAAGTTGCATAAACTCCTTTTCTACCAATATATCTTGCAGAGGTTTCCATACCTGCCCATCTATAGGCTCCCTTAGGCTGATATTCTTGGGATTCGTCAGAGAGAACAGCCCTCCTTATTAGCTCTTCCCTTACTTCAGCATCAAATAGAGGAGTTTCAATTTCCTCTACTACATTCCCGTTTAAATCATATACTTTAACTTTCATAGTACCACCTTGATTTGTTCATAAGGTTGGGGTTCTGGAGCCCTTATTGAAAACCTTAGAGACAATGGCCTTTTAGGAGTTCCTGGCACAGAACCTTTCACAATGATATATTCGGATTTTACAACACCGTAATGGTCAAAGAATGGAAGTTTTTCAGTTCCTACATAGAGAACTTGCTTATTGAAATCAACCCTATTGTGGTAACCCATCTGACCTGCTTGTGGAACATAATACATAATGTAATGGGGATGCCAAGGTCCCAATGTTCCAACATGTCTTACCTTTCCAGTTGCCTTCCTTCTTTGCTTTGCAACACCAAACCTCTTAATAGGTCCTTGCCAACCCTTACCCTTTGTCACACCTGCAACATCTAACATATCCCCTACTGAAACAATATCAGAGGCCTTTACTTGCTTTCCAAGAAGTTCATCCGCATTTTTTAGTTGTTCTTCCAAGGAGTTTCCGCCGATACCGATTTCTGCTCTTAAAATATGCCTAATGTCAACACCTCCTGCTAGCTTAGGATCAGAGTAAACTAAAGCTCTGACCTCTCTTGCCTCTTCTTTGTTTATCTCTGGGTTTGTTCTTTCCTTTTTTACACCTATTGTTTTTAGGATTTCCTTGTCTTCTGTTAGGATATCCCTAACTTGTCCTCCTGGGAAGTAATACCTGATTCCATACACTGTGAGAGGGGGAACCTCTATCACTGTTCCTGCAGTCACTTCATCTGCAACTATTCGGTCCCTCTTTATCTTATAGGATAGAGAGACCATTCCTGCCTTATAGCCGATTAACCCCAATAAAGGCTTGTCGCCTTTCCAATGATTAAACCTATGCAAGAGCTTATCGGCTCTCTTACGGGGTCGCACGGCCAAAGATCCCCTTCGTGGTTTTCTTATATCAACCATGGTAAATCACTCTAGTATTTTTTTGAGAGAAATGTTTATAAATACCACTATAAGGCCGAAATACCTGCCAAAATTAAAAAAGACCTAAAAAAGAAAAGTTAAAGAGAGAACAAAAATTATTTCTTCAAGCTCTCCTTCAATAACTTGGAATGTTCTACTGAGATGTCATATTCTAGCACAGGTGCTAATATATATTCTTCTTCACCTTCCAAGAATTCGTTCATGTAGAACTTTCCTTCTTCTGCATCTAAGGTATAAACGAAAACTCCTCTTTCTGAAAGATATTCATGTACAGCTTCATCTTGCAGAGCTTCTTCAAATGCTCCCATTAGATATGTTCTCACATGTATTATGATATCTCCTTCTACACCCTCTTCTGCCATTTTCTTCATAAGCTCTACAAAGGCTTTTTTAGTTTCTTCAACAGGGGATTCTCCTCCATATTGCAATAGGATTACATCTGCTCCGTAATCAGATAGCTCTTCAACTAGCTTTTCTGTATCATCGTTCATAAAGGTCCTTGTTACGCCTTCTGTATGATTAAGGAATGAAGCACCTGTTGCTGCGGCTATGCTTGCACATATGATATTTTTAGGATGGACTATTGCTAGCTTGTTTACTCCTAAATCAGCTACTGCCTTTCCCACAACCTTCCCGGTTAACAATCTTAAATAAATTTCTTTTTCCATGTTATCACCATGCTAAAATAAGGCCTGTCACTTTATAAAACTTTCCTAAGCTCCTGCTCCAGTGTCTTTTGATAAGAATTAACCAAAGGTTGGTTTAATGTTAATTGGGACAATGGCCAGCCCATAAAGTCTCCTATCACAACTAAAGGCTCTTTATTCAATCTATTTTGACCCAAGGAACTAAAAGCAACCAAAAGCTCCGGATTTTTTAAAGATAATTCTGTTGCTGTTGCCAAAGCCTCTCCTTTTTTCAGAATATATAAAACATCACCTATGCGAGAGCTTATCCTTCCCTTTAATGTTCCAAGATTGGATGGAAGGGAAATCCTTGGAACTGGAACAATTGGAACCAGTTCTTCCCTTCTTTTAAGCATCTCTTCTATATGATGCATTGCTTCATGTATTAAGGTAAATCTAAGATCTGTTTTTCCCAACCATCTTTTGTTAATAATGATGGATAAAGAGCAGGGCTGGAACTTTCCCAACAGCTTTAAGCCAAGGTTTCCAAAATAGACATCCATCGTTTCCAACAGTTCCCTTTGCTTAGAAGCAAATAACAGAGGCATTGGTTCCATGAAGATAGGTCTTGCCAATAAACGTTCCCTTTCATTTAAAGGCCTCAATGCCCTCCCTATTATCTCCCCTTGCAGCTTGGATTTTATGTTTTTCCCAGCCCTTATCAATGGCACTAATTCCTGCCTCATTTTAACATCCTCTTTTCTAAAAACTCTTGGACATGCTGGGCTTTTCTCTGAACAGTCTCATGCTTGGAGAGGTCCCTTAAAAGTCCCCTTAACCTCAGAACACGGTTTAACTCTGTTTTAATATCAATGTTTAAAGTGCTGTAAGCTCCTATTGCTAAAGCAGGTTCTTGTGCATAGAGCCCTAAAGCATAGGCTGTTCTTAGAGGTTCCTTGGCACTTATCAACAACCAAAGCTTTTCCACCTCTTCTTTGGTCAAATGTTCTGGGTTTAATTCGTTCCATCTTAACAATCTCATGGTTTGGTGGGCTTTCCCAGTTATATCAAATGTTCCTTTAATCTCCCCTTTAGGAACCTCTGAAAATATGGTAAATAATATAGAACCAAAGGAATAAGGTTCATAT
>WAPD01000005.1 GCA_015520875.1 Microcaldota archaeon | reverse complement strand
TCCTATTATCAGTACAACTAAAATCAGAAGCCGATATCTGAGATAACATGAAATTGACGATTTGATCCAAGGATTGTATTATTATCAGTAAACCCAACAATATAACTAGGGAATAAACAAATTCCCTCATCTCAATATTGGCTAAAGAAATAATCTGTGGAGAATTCAGCAATTTCCCAAAAAACTGCAAAAATAGAGAAACAATAAATGAAATCATTACCCCGATTATTCCCAACACAAACCAAGAAGGTAACCCAGACACGGTTTGAAACAATTCGTTCAAATAGGGAATTGAAGAAAATGTTCCACTTAGTTCTGATTCAATGGTATTATATTCATTGGCACCAAACACCATTATTAACAATAATAGTACCCACATGGTTTCACATCTCTAATACATCCAATACTTTAAAAGCGTTGCTCACAAAGACAGCCACTGTAGCGGCAGCCAAGTTTGGCAAAGTAATTGCTAACAATGTATAAGCAGAAACCTTGTAGAGATTTATGTTAATATCGTATGGAGGTCTTGTTCCATTTGGTAGGAATACAGAGTTAATCTTAGCATCATCTACAATATATTCAAAAGTGGATAGAAACATGGAATAAACAAACGGATATATTATATGCATTCCAAAGCCCAAAGCTATCAAAACATCTCCTGGTTTTCTTAAACCTGGTAAAAATCTTGCTACAACACCTATGGGAACAAATGTGGCAAACCACCCTTGCGCAATGATATCTAAAATAAGCTTATGCAATAGAAAACCAGTATAAAGCAAAGAATAAGTATCTTTAATTGTGGTTAATAAAGAAAGGTAAACTGTATATTGCCTTTCAGGGAAATAAGAAACTTGATTTACCTGTACACAATAGTTAATAGAAGTTGGTATAGTTCTAGGGTCTAAATCTGAGAATATTACCAAAAGCAATGCTGCAACACATCCAGGCAATTGAACAGATACACTTGGAGAAATGAATGGTTGGCTTGCCCGAGCAGAATAATCTATCGATTTATCATAGATTATGTAAATGGTATGCTCTATATCGTAAATTATGGTTTGTAATGTGTTTTGTGAATATGACATATAATCATCAACAGAACTATTTACAACATCTTGGAAGAAGAATTTAAACATTTCACACATAAAAATTGCATATCCTGGTAATGCCATTAAAATAAACAACCCCATTACATAATTCCATGCGGCTGCCTTTATTTTTTCCCTCTCTTGTTTGTTTCTAAAATATTGGTAGATATGATATAATGTAAACATTATAAATATGATAGCAAGACCTCTATAAGCTAAATCAGCATATGTATTGTAAGTTGAGATATCGTACAATGAACCGTCGCATGAGCCAGCATATAACAACACAAGGCTAAATATGATCCTCCACACCATATAGGAAATAGTCACCACCTCCTAAGAGAGATATAGCTCTAGTTGCTCCCAATATAACCAATAAATTCACCACATAAAAGAATATTGAAACAATGTTTAAATAGGCCAATTGCTCAAAAATAGTAAATGTTTGAGAATATAAATCTGTTACGTCATTTATTCCTCCAGACAATGTTCCCATTACATTTATTAGCATCAATGTCCAGACAATTCCACCTATTGCCAATATAGCCTGATAAACAATTGGAACAACTTGATAAACTAAATAGATAAAGTAAGGTAATGCTGGAGGAAACAAAAATTCTGCCAATCTCATTCCCAATAGAGACAAAACATAGAAACCCAACCAAAGGAAGTGAAGTAAATTGAATAATTCTGCCACTTCTTTTAGTCTTTTTATTCCATTATACATCTCGGTGAAATATTTATCTACTATTGTGTGCATATAGGTTAATATTCCTGAAACAGTGGAAATGGCATTTTTTGTTAAATGATAAAGGAGATTTGCTGTAGCTTCGTATAAGAAAGGTAAAATAAATATTAACACAATAGATAATGCCACCAATGTTGTTCCATACCTGCGGGTCATAGGCAACATCCTAAGAATCAATCCTAAGAAAAGAAGCACTTGCATTGCATATTCCACCAAAAACGACACCATCCTATCGTAAAAGGCATAGCTAGCCGCTATATTCATCAAAAGGTCTTGAATACCTCGGATATCCAACATTTTCTTAAATGGAATAATTGGGAGGTTTTGCTTATAAGTAACATCAACAAACGGAATGTTCATTTGGTATTGGGGTGGAGAAACACCTGTAATAAACATTGCCTTTCCATATATTAAAGCAGCCATTGTTGTTGGATCTTCCAATTTATCTATTAAAGCGGATAAATTTGCCCAACCGTTTAGCATCCTTTCTCCTAGAATTGTACAAAGGGAAGAACTAGCTCCTGTTACTAAAATAAGCAACGCTGCGCTTATTATTAAGGATTTAAATTCTGATTTTGCTCCCATTAGAGTCCTTTGAGAATTAAACATTGTCCCAAATAAATAACCTGAAACAGCTATAGCCACTCCTAAAGCCATAAACAACAATGTAATGTTGAATAATTCAGAGTGGAACGGCTGGGTTGCACAGAAGTTAACTCCTGTAGAAGAGCTATCATCAGCCCCAGATGTTGAAACAGTGAAATACCATATATCAGATGTTTCACTATTTCCTTGAGCATCTGTACATGAAACACGCCAATTATAAACGCCTTCATCATTTAGAACACCAGAAGAAACTGAAAAGGATTGGGAACCTGTTCCACTAACTGTTCCAATTGTTGCAAAAGAACCTCCTGGTTTTTTTAGTTCCACATTACAAGTATAGGAACCAGCATCATCTACATTAAATTCAAAATTCACAGTTGAACCTGGTAAGATGTTATCACCTAGTGTTGGAGATGTTAAGGTTATAATAGGGGGTAAAACATCCTCATAGGTAAATGTTTGGGTTTTTGTTATAGAATTACCTGCTACATCTGTACAGGTAACAGTCCAACTATGTGTTCCAGGTGTTATGGAAGAAACAGGTACTGTTTTCCATTCTCCTTGGTTTACTTGGGAAGAATCAGCTACTCCAAAATCGCTTGTTAAGTCACAATTTAACTTGGGAGATATTAAGTCCCATACCCTATATTTTAATTCAAATGGTAAATCTGAAACTTTGGCACCATCCGATGGTATCATTTCCAATTTATATGGATCATCTCCATCTATCCAAAGAGTTCTTGTTTCACTTGTGCCAGTGTTTTTTGGTCCTTGGTCAGTACACTCAATATGCCAATCCCATTTACCATCTTCAACTGTGTTTGGTAAGGTAAATGTGACAATTTTTCTAGAAGAGGGGTTTGTTGTGTTTTCCACATTTGGTATGGAATAAACTAAATCCCTACTATCACTACTCCTTGTTAACATTAGTTCACAATCCACAAATTGAGTAGGCGACTCATTAACCCAAAATCTAAATGTTACAGGTGGTGATGTTACAGCCAAATTATCAGGAGGATTTATTAAATGAATTTTAACAGTATCAGGAACCCAACGCTTAAACGTTATAATTTTCTCCACATATCTACGTTTTGCAGTGGGATGGTAGAAACGCGTGGAATCGTTACATAGAATTCTTAACTGATGTTCTCCCCATGGCAAATTTTCAAACATATATGTAAATGTTTTGGTTTTAAGGAGGCCTGTTTCATGCGTAAAGGATTCAACCACAGCACCATCTAAATACCCTTTACACACTATATGAGGATTATCATCTGAGACCTGATATTCTATTTCTAAATCAGGGCCTGGATAACTTTGGCCATTTTGTGGAATATTAACTGTTAATTGAGGATCTTGGAAATCGTAGATTATACAAGATAATTGTCCAGCAACATCAGGAGGACTGGAACCAAAGTTACAATTTGAAGGGTTGCCAGCTGTAGCTCTTCCAAGAGAGCCACAATCAATAGTCCACCAAGCCAAATCTGGAACCAACCCACTTACAGGTATAGAGATATACCCATTACACACTCTTCTATCATCAGAAGTATTGCTTGGTGTGCCTCCATTATCTATATAACAATTCCAATGAATTGAAGTAGTGCCAGAACCTCCATGATCAATTGAATAGCTACAGGATGAAACAGGTGGATAATCAGAAGGAGAGGTATGTCCGGGTGCACTAGACCAGTAGACACTAGCCCTGAAAGTAGAGGAACTGGATGAGACAATCTCCCCAGAACTTGGAGGTCCTATGACAACAGCATTCCCTAATAACAAAAACAGGAAAAAAAGAAGAATCATTTCCTCCTTTTAAGAGGCTTTTTCTCAGGTACCAGCTTAAATGCTGAAAGGAATTTGAATAAACCTTTTTGGAACAATCCCTGCAAAAGCTTTTTCAATTTCTTTAAAACAGCTTCATCAGAATCCTCCATAAGCCAAAGCATTACCAACAGTTCTTGGATCCCGGCTTTGGCCAGTTTCACTCCAAATTGCATCTCAACTTCTCTTTTTATTAAATCTATTTCTTTAGTGTGCTTTTTCATGAAATCTTCAAAGGTGGCTGATTTTACCTCTTGCTTCTCAAACAGTTCATCTTTTTCCCTTAGCTTTAAGTCCATTTAATCACCTTTTGTATCCAATTATTCTTAAAAATTGGTGCCTTTCTTTTTTATGCTTTTCCTCTTCAACACCTTTTATTGTAAAACCGTCCATTACTCCGAGGATTGCGGCTTGCTCTCCCTCTTCTGCAATAACAACCTTTACAGGATTGGATGTAGCTGCATATATTCTTGCAACTTCAGGAACCATTTTTATTGTGTTTAAAATGTTTATAGGCCAGCCTTTTCTTAGCATAATAACAAAGGTGTGGCCTGCCTTCAATCTTTTTGCATTCTCTATTGCCAAGTTAATCATTTCTTCATTATTTCCATCATATCTAATCAATCTTTCTTGGCTTGCTTCATTGAATGCTATTCCAAATTCCATCTCTGGCTTTATGTTAACAATGGCTTCATATAAATCCTCAACTGTTTTTATAAAATGAGAGTGGCCCAAAATAATGCTCGTTCCTTCTGGGATATCCAATGATATTGTCTTAAAATCTACCATAAAAGAATATAAGTAGTATGGTTTAAAACAGTATGGGTCCGTAGCTCAGCCAGGATAGAGCGCCCGGCTTCGGACCGGAAGGTCAGGGGTTCGAATCCCCTCGGACCCGCTAATTCTCCAATAACCTGTACTAAAAAGTGAGGGAATACCGGCATAGCTCGAAGAATTTTACTTAAAGGTAAAATAAATGGCTTAGTTTTTTTTACCTAAAGGTGAAAAATATTGGTCCCACTTACTAAAGGTTATCAAGACATTAAGATCTTACCTCTAACAAGATATAACCCGAAACTTTAATGTTTCTTTTATCTGGGACCTCCTCACTTATAACAAATCCTTGGTTGTTTGTTCTCAATGTTAATGTTCCTAGTTTTATTACAGTGTTTTTAATGGGTTTGTTGAAGATGTTTTTAACCTCTATTCTATAATTTTTATCTTGTGGAACAATTCTTACTTTTGCAAATCTTAACAATAATAGGGCCATCAAAAATGAAAGGAGTTGCAAGAGATAGGAACGGGCCGGTCTATATAATAGAACAAGAACTCCTAAGAATAAACCTCCTCCTAAGATAATATAAATTGGGGAAATTCTTGAACCAGTGTTATAAGTAGAACTTTTTACTTCTTCTTTCTTAGGGGTTTTGTTCTTGGTGGTTATTTCCTGGGTCTTATTCTTTATAATGGAGCTATTATTACCTGATCCTAAAGGAGATACTCCTTTGGAAGTGTTGGACGTAACGTTAGAAGTGATATTTGTTGAATTCTTGGTTAGATTTTGAGATATATTGGATGTGTTGTTAGTAATGTTTAATGTCCCGTTTGTGAGATTTTGAGTTGTGTTATTTGAAAGATTTCCGGTTATTGTGATATTTGGAACGATTATTCTAAATGTGGAACTATCACTATCATAACCGTTTTGACCATCATCACAAACAACATCAAATCTATATGTTCCAGGATTTAATGTTTCTGTGAAATTATAGTTTTCATATAACTCAAAATCTCCAGAATTTTTATAGTTCTTTCCTGTGATGTTATATTCACAGAATAGATATGTGGCCCTGTCATCTGTTCCATATACATGGAATAAGATTGTTGTGGAATTGTAAGTACCATGTGGGGAGATAATCTCTATGGAAGGAGGGTTGTTTCTATTACCCCTTGGAGGTGCTAAAACAACACAAGGTGAAACAGACCCCGTGAAATTGGATGAAACATTTGTTAGATTACCGATTAAAGTTCCAGAGATATTGTTAGATGAAATAAAATAAAACCCTTCATTAGAGTATTGACTACACATCTTCACATTGTCAAGAGTTAAGTTCTCAGAGTTGATTAAAGTTGTTCCATTTACCATGAAATCCAGGCCTTCAACATTCTTCCAATAGGAATTAGAAATAATTGCTTCAATAGATCGATTAAACCCATTCAATATAGTGTCTGAAATGTTTAAAGTGCTGTTATAGGCATAAATTCCCTGTCCATTTCCCTCTAATGTGGAATTAAACAAATTTATAATGCTGTTATTGGCCCAGAAAAATACAGAGCCGTTAACAGTTCCATTTAAAGAAGCATCTAAAATGGTATTATTTACAACAACACCTCCCTTAGAAATGATGGAAACGTTTTTTAATTCCAATTTATAATATGGATATAGATCTATATAAATGCCCACCTCTGTGGCGTTGGTATAAAAGTTTTCTATATAGGTGGAAAAATTGCCTTGACCTGGAAATATTCCCATAGCAGGAGATGCAAATCCCACTGTTGGACTTATAGCAGTTGTATTGATAACATTTAAACGGCCAGATGTATCTCTATATGCAACATCTAT
>WAPD01000004.1 GCA_015520875.1 Microcaldota archaeon | reverse complement strand
TGTTGATCCTATAGAGAAAAAGCCTCTATTTCATTTTTTACCAGGGACAAGTGCCTTCTCCATTGGAACTTATGGATGTAACTTTTTTTGTGAGTTCTGCCAAAACTGGGAATTATCGCAAGCTTATAGATTAAAATTGGATACAAGTTTCTATTATAATTTACCGCCTGAAAAAGCAGTAGATATGGCTTTATTACATGGTTCTAAAAGCATTGCATATACTTATAACGAGCCTATCATATGGGTGGAATATGCAAGAGATATTGGCATAAAGGCAAGGGAAAAAGGTCTTAAGAATGTGTTTGTAAGCTCTGGTTATGAGACAGAAGAAACATGGACAGGAGAGCTTTCTAAATTCTTAGATGCTGTTAACATAGATTTGAAGGCATTCAATGAAGAATTCTATAAGAAATATGTTAAAGCAAGCTTAGAGCCTGTTTTGCATTCTATAAAAACAGCCAAGAAGCAAGGTTATTGGGTTGAGGTTACCACTTTAATAATTCCAACATTAAACGATAGTCCTGAAGAGATTAGAGAAGCTGCCCAGTTTTTAAAATCAATAGATCCGGAAATGCCCTGGCATCTAACGGCGTTCCATCCTGATTTTAAATTAACCCATCTGCCACCCACAAAAAGGGAAACATTGGAAAAGCTCAGGGAGATAGCATTGGAAGAAGGCATGAAATATGTTTATGTGGGAAATGTGGATTCTCCATATCAAAATACAATATGCCCGAAGTGCGGGAAAACTTTAATAGAAAGACACTGGTATAGAGTAGAGGTAAAAGGTTTAAAAGATGGAAAGTGTATGTATTGTGGATATAAGATAAAAGGGGTATGGAAATGAGAAAGCCAGCTGTTGCCGGAAAATTCTATCCTGCTGATGCTTCTGAATTAGAATCCATCGTTAAGGATCTCTATAACAAGGCTCCTGAAAGGGAGATAGATGGAACAGTAAAAATGGCTGTTGTGCCCCATGCAGGATATATGTTCTCTGGATTGGTGGCAGCTACTGTTTACAAGGTTCTAAAAAAGCATATGGATGATTTTGAGGAAATTATTTTATTGGGACCTGCCCATTATGTGCCTTCTATCGGAAGTTATGCTCCTGAAGATGAGGATTGGTTGTTTCCATGGGGAGTTGTTAAAGTCGGAATTCTAGAGGGGTTTCCAAGAAATAGATTAATTCATGAGCCTGAGCATTCCTTAGAAGTTCAATTTCCATTTTTACATTATTTGTTGGGGGATAGAAAGGTCTATCCTATTGCTGTTGGGCAGGATGATCCATTTGTTTTAGCCCAAAAGCTAATGCCCTTTTTAGAGAATAGATTATTGTTAATAAGCACAGATTTAAGCCATTATTACCCTTATGAGGTTGCCAATAAATTGGATTCCTATGCAAATGAATGTATTCCAAAAAAGGATATAGAATGTGTGCTTGAGAAAGTGGAGGCATGTGGAAAGTTGCCATTACTTGCAGGACTCTCTATAGCTAAGGAAAAAGATTGGAACGGACACTTTTTAATCTATATGAACTCAGGGGATGTATGGTGGGATAAAGAGCAGGTGGTTGGATATGGAGGCTATGTATTCACCGAGTGAAAGAAAGGAATTATTATCTATTGCGAGAAAATCAATTGAATCTAAATTAAACAATCATTCTTTTGAATATGTTCCCGAGAACCCTAAGTTTTTGGAAAAGAGGGCAGCTTTTGTTACCTTATATAAAGGAAAGGAAGAGCGTAAGTTAAGAGGGTGCATCGGACATATAGAACCTGTTGCACCTTTGTGGGAAAGTGTTAGGGATAATGCTATAGCAGCTGCTTTCTATGACCCTAGGTTTCCTCCACTGCAAAAGGAGGAACTAAAGGACACTGTAATTGAAATCTCTGTGCTATCTCCTAAGAAACCTTTACATTATAATAGTCCTGAAGAAGTGTTGGAGAAATTAAGGCCTGGGATAGACGGGGTTGTGCTGGATTGGGGTTTTACAAGAAGCGTGTTTTTGCCCCAAGTATGGGAAGAGATCCCAGATCCCCAGAGTTTTTTGGCACAGTTATCGTTAAAGGCAGGGCTGCATCCGTTGGCATGGACACAAGCAAACATATACACCTTCCAGGTGGAAGAATTTAGAGAAGATGGGGAAAACAATAGTTAAAGTTGCTAAAACAGAACCTAGAAAACGCCTTATTAAACATGAGTTTGGGATGGGTAAGTGGGCCAATAGGTTTAGATTGCCTGTGCCCCGTTATTACAGGTTAAAACGTAGTAGAGATGGAACTTTGGAAATTGTGGAGAGTTATGAAGGCATCCCTTTAAACGAGGAAATGCTGGGGATTATTATGGATAGGTTTTTGGAGGCGCTTAGGCGTTTTTATGGGGTTGTTAAAATAGGAGACGGTAAATGGATGGGTTTTGTGCATGGCGATTTACATCCAAGTAATATTGTAATGAAAAAGAGGAACGGATCATTGGATGTAAAATTAATAGATTTGGAATTAGCCGAGAGAATAGAAGGTTCTCTAGAAGAGGTAAGAAAAAGGCAATTAAAAGATTTTGAGTTTTTGTTAAGGCGTATTGAGGATCCTGTTCTTAGGGTTTTGTTGGAGGAGGGATTTAGAGAAGTTGTGTTAAGGAATAGGCAGATAATAGCGTAGCCTTTATAAACATTCATGTTGATAATTAAAAGAGTTTAGGTGATACTATGGCAAAGAAAGAGCACATAAACATAGTGTTTGTAGGACACGTAGATGCAGGAAAGAGTACAACAGTAGGTAGAATTCTCTACGAGACAGGAAAGGTACCAGAACAGGTAATTAAAAAGCTAAAGGAAGAGGCAGAGAAGCTAGGAAAGAGCACCTTTGAGTTCGCATACGTCATGGATAAATTAAAAGAGGAAAGAGAAAGAGGAGTTACTATTGATATCTCTCACCAAGAGTTCGAAACTCCTAAGTACCACTTCACAATTATCGATGCTCCTGGACACAGAGACTTTGTAAAGAACATGATTACTGGAGCTTCCCAGGCAGACGCGGCTGTTCTTGTAGTTTCTGCAAAAGATGGAGTACAACCTCAAACAAAGGAGCACGCAGCTCTTGTAAGAACTCTAGGTATTAACCAATTGATTGTATTAATCTCTAAGATGGATGCTGTAGATTACAGCAAGGAAAGATACGAAGAGGTAAAGGCAGAAGTTGAAAAGTTGTTAAAGACCTTTGGTTATAAGGTTGACCAAATCCCTATTATACCAGCATCTTCTTACTTCGGAGATAACTTGGTAAAGAAATCTGAGAAGATGGATTGGTACACAGGACCTACCTTGTTTGAAGCATTGGATAAGTTAACACCTCCTCCAAAGCCTATTGACAAGCCTTTGAGAATGCCTATACAAGATGTTTACGTAATCCAAGGACACGGTGTAGTTGTGGTTGGTAGAGTGGAAACAGGTGTTCTAAAACCTGGAACAAAGGGAATCATAAACCCTGGAAATCACCAAGTAGATATTAAGAAGGTGGAAATGCACCACCAAGAAGTGCCTGAGGCTATTCCTGGAGACAACGTAGGAGTAAACGTAAAGGGTGTAGAAAAGAACCAAATAAAGAGAGGTCACGTGTTGGGAGATCCTAGCAACCCACCTACAGTACCTAAGACATTCAAGGCACAAATCGTTGTGATTAACCACCCTAGCGCTATCGGTGTAGGATATACACCTGTGTTCCACGCACACACAGCACACTTCCCTGCAAGATTGATAGAGATAGAAGATAAGAAGGACCCTAGAACAGGACAAAGTATGGGTAAGGCCGATTTCATTAAGGTGGGAGAAGCAGCTATTGTGAAGTTCCAACCTCTAAAGCCTGTTGTCCTAGAAAAGTACCAAGAGTTCCCACCTCTAGGAAGGTTCGCAATCAGAGATATGAACATGACAGTGGCCGCTGGAGTTGTGTTGGACGTAGAGGCATAAGATGAAAAGCTACATTAAGATAAAGTTAGAAGCGGACAAGACCCAAGATTTGCAATACGTGATAGACCAAATCTTGCAGGTAGCACAGGCCTATGATATGAAGGTGGTAGGGCCTGTCTACCTACCTACCAAAGAATTAAAAATAGTGACAAGGAGGACACCTTGTGGTGATGGATCAGACACCTATGAAACATGGAGAAAGAGAATAAGAAAAAGATACATCACGATTTATGGAGATGATAAATCCATAAGAAACATCTTGAAGATAAAGGTGCCTCCTACAGTTTACATAAAGATAAAGATGGGTCAAGCCAAGTCCGCATGATTGATTTTTTCTTTTCTTTAGGTTTTTTAAAACGTTTACAAAGAACAGGTTGGATTAAAAGAGGAGATACTTCTTTAAGCGATACCGTGGCATCTCATTCTTTTAGAACCGCTATTATTGGTTATTATTTGGCACAGGAAATAGGCGTTGATGCTAAAAAAGTAGCTTTGGGATGTTTAGTTCATGATTTACATGAATATTTAACAGGTGACTTAGACCCTGAAATGAAGCTTTATTTAAAAGAAGATAAATTAAAAATAATGGAAGATATTGGGTTGGAAGGGGAATTAAAGGAACTATGGTTGGATATTTATAGGAAAAAGGATGAGGATTGGGTTAAGGTTGTTAAAGATGCTGATTTGCTTGAAACCCTGATCCAAGCTTTGGAAGAAAATGTCTCAACCCAAGATATCGTAAAAAATGTAATTTCAAGATTGAATTTCCCTCAATCAAAAATATGGGCTGAGAAAATTATGTTAAAGGTGAGAAAATGAGTTTATGGAAGTTATTGGAAGCTGGAACACCTGAGAAGGCAAACATCGTTATAGAGATTCCAAGAGGTAGCAGGAACAAATACGAATATGATAGAGAAACAGGAGCTATAGAATTAGATAGAGTTTTATACACTCCATTTACCTATCCATTGGACTATGGTTTTGTGCCACAAACATGGTATGATGATGGAGACCCTATAGATGCATTAGTCTGGCTTAGGTATCCTGTGTATCCTGGAGTGGTAGTCCAAGGGAGGGTAATCGGAGGTCTTAGGATGGAAGATGACAAAGGAGTGGATGACAAACTGTTGTTTGTTCCAACAACAAAGAAAGACCCATTTTTCAAAGATATCCAAGATATAGGGGATGTTCCACAATCTCTAAAAGATGAGATAGAACACTTCTTTACACGCTACAAAGAATTGGAAAAAAAGGAAGTTAGTGTAAAGGGTTGGTTTGGAAAAGAAGAAGCTGTTTCCATCTTTGAGAGAGCAAAGCAACTTTACCAAGAGCTATGATAGAGTCTTTGGCACGTTTTTTGTTTGTTCTTCTTAGTATTTTAATCGCT
Organism: Microcaldota archaeon; assembly: GCA_015520875.1. GTDB lineage: Archaea > Micrarchaeota > Micrarchaeia > Anstonellales > J096 > JAADEL01. The sequence continues at coordinate 1,177 of WAPD01000004.1, read as the reverse complement.
ATATTAGCCCTTGTTCTTGGATTGATATTGTTTGTAGCAATATTTATTATTGCATTGATTTTGTTGGTTCCGACGCTTGTTGTTTATGTTTTATATAGGGTTGCTACCTATTTTTGGACAAAAGCAGAAGCTCTGAAAGAAAAGCGTCCACCTGAATTCTCTCATTAGCCCCCTCCACTATCCTAAAGTTATATTCGGCAATCTTTTCTATGTATTGGGCTTTTTCCTCATCTGGAATGTCCATTTTTAGCACAGTTCTATAAACAGACATTAAAAACTCTTCTCCTGACACACCATACTCTACCATCAATTTTATCGATTGCTCCCTTGCTTTTTTGAATTCTCCTTTTCTTAATAACTCTATTAAACCTTTCATCTCCTCTGAGAACACAGCACCGCTTATTTTCTTTATATTTTCCAAGGTAATATGTTTCCCTAAATATGCTGCCCCTTGCAAAATATTTAAAATTTTCCTTGTGTCCCCTTCTGAGATCTCATATAAATAATCTATCACACCTTCTTCCAATTCCAACTTTTCTTCCTTTGCTATCCTTTTAACCAATTTCTCTATATCTTTTTTTGTCAAAGGCTGGAACCTTAGAATGCTAACCCTGCTTTGGATAGGTTCTATTATTTTAGAAGGGTAATTACAGGAGAGGATAAAGCGTGTTTGCTTGGAATAAACCTCCATCATTCTTCTTAGGGCTTGTTGTGCCTCTGGCGTTAGAGCATCTGCCTCATCCAAAAACAATATCTTAAACCCAACATCATTCTGAGGAATCACCCTTGCAAATTCCTTAACCTTCTCCCTAATAACATCAATACCCCTTTCATCACTAGCATTTAGTTCCAAGAAATTTCCAGATAATTGACCGTTGAAAAGCTCGTTTGCAAAAGCCAATGCCACAGTTGTTTTTCCCACACCAGGAGGCCCGGCAAACAACAAATGGGGCATATTTTTCTGCTTTAAAAAAGATTTCATTAACTTAACAATATTTTCCTGCCCTATAACCTCATCTAAGGTTTTAGGCCTATATTTTTCTACCCAAGGTAACATGAAGTTAGATTAAAAAGAAGGATTTAAATAGATTACACACGGGTTGTCTCCGCTAAAATATTTACCAATCTATCAACAACTACTTCTTCGTATTCTGGGGACTTTTTCAAAGCTTCGTTT
>WAPD01000003.1 GCA_015520875.1 Microcaldota archaeon | reverse complement strand
GGGTTTCCTTGTCTTTTGATTTTGTTAAGAAGTTTTTGGACTATATTTTAAGGGACCCTATAGGTTTGTTGATTAATTTAATGATAGCCGCAATGGTCGGAGCTATTATTTATGGTTTCTGGTGGGTTGTGAATATCTTTTCCCAGGGCGGCTTTGTGGAAACAACATTTGTTAATTTAACAATATTGAATTCCAGTTATGTATACTATGGAAGGGTTGGAGAGTTAACAAAAGTGCCATTGCTTTATGTTAATTTAACTGGAAGCGAGCCTTGGTCATTAGTTGAGGTTTATCAAGGATATCCGATGGTTAAGGAATTCTATGCTTTAAAATCCTACAAACCTGGATTTTATAATTTCCTAATACATTTTCCTTATCCTGTTAGAATTGTTACACCTTCTGAATTAAAATACCTACCAGAAGGTTCTATCTTGTTGATATTTGACGATACATTGCCTACTGGAACAACAGAGAACTTAAGTGCTAACCCCAATTTCCTAACAATATTCGTTATCACAGACACTCCACCTATAAAAGAATATACTGGAACAATTCCAAGGGAGGAATACTATCTGGTTGGGAAAAGAGGTAATCTAGAAGAGTATGTAAAAGCCGCTTCACCCATATATGGTATTAAAGATGGAAAACGAGAAAGCAAATATAGAATTAAGCTTTCCCCTATATATGGGAACTTTAGCACGTTCCATATTACTAAGGATGGAAAGGTAGTTGTGTTTAACCCAGCCTCTTTCGATACCTATGATGGAAATGTTTCTGTTATATTAAATGATTTCCTAACCACGTTTAAAAGCGGTTATTGGATTAGGGAGTTTCAAAAACACCCAAGTGCCGATAAAGAGTTTGCAAAACTTGTTACTGATTTATTAAACATAACATCTCAACATCACATGTATCCTATTCCTACAACCGATGAACCTTACCATGTCATTCTATTGGTTCCGGGTTCTGATTTAGAGCCCTCCAACCAATATCCTTTGTTTAGTGGTGAGATAGCTTCGGAAAACGGTCCTGTTTTGTTACCTTATACAGTTACACAAAGGGAAGAAATCTTCAGATATCAAATCTTTCCTTACAATCCAAAGGTAAAAAGAGATACGCTTAAAATAGCCCTATATAATGGAACGTGGGGTTCCATTCTGTCTCAAACGTTGGGGAGGGTAACTCCATTAGTTGAATATAATTTTGGAGTTCCTATAAAGTTTCCACATGGTTCCTATGTTGTCAAAATAGTTGGACAAGAACCCAATATCTATGGAACATATTATTTTGAAGTGGGAAATTTAACAGTCGAGGTTATTCCAAATGCAAGAAAAGGGATGTTTATCTTTAACTTTAGAACATCTACAGGTTCTCCTGTTACAGTTCCAGAAGTTATTATTGAGGACCTTTCTTTGAGGGGGGGAACAAAGATAAGAAGTTCTTATACATCTTCTGTGATATATGTTCCAGAAGGTTTTGAGGGCAAGGAATTACCTTCCAATAAATATTATTTCAATGTAACTGTGGGTAAGGAGATATACACAGTTACAGCGGTTGTCCCACCTAAAACAGCTTTAGCCCGTTTATTCACCACAGAAAGACTTATAATGTTGGGTGTAGCCCTTCTAATCTATGGTGGTTCATTTCTATTAAGAAGAAAAGAGGAACCTACATATACTATTGATATCCCAGAATTCCCACCTCAAAGTACTATTAAAGTTGAGGTCTCAGAGGATGAGATGAAGGAACTATTTAATTATGTAAACAATTATTACAAGTGGAAATACATGCCGTTGGAAAAGGATGAAATTGTGTTTGGGTTAACTCATAAGAAACCAGAGTTAGAAAGCGCTGTTGTAGATGATTACACTCTATCTATATTTTTGGATGAGCTTATGTACAGAGGATTAATTAGAGGACACAGGGGTTACTATGGATTGCTAGAATGGGAAAGGGAGTCTGGTTATACATTGGAACAATTGGCACTATACCGTGTATTAAGGGATAAAGCAATAGAATTAGCAATCTCAAGCGAACTATCTTTAGATAGATCCCAAGGTTACCATGCAAAGCTAGAGATGGAATACTCTCCAACATATATCTATCTATACCATCCTAAGGAATTCAATTACATTGTAAATAACTTGCCTAAGTTTGTAGGAAAAGGAGATCTAGTAATATTATTTGATAACTATGAGCAAAAAGAAAAGTTCAAGCAACAACTTTATCAAGGAACATCCGCCTCTAGCTATTTAAAATTCTTAATAAATTCGGGAGTGGTAAAGCTTTATACAATAGATGAGTTTATAGAGAGGTTGGGTAAATTTGCTGCATAGGGTTTAAATCCTTTCATGTTGTTTTATAAACATGGAATTTAATGCAATAGATGTAAGGGCAAAAGCCGAAAATAAAGAGATATTAAAGGGAATAAACCTATCTATAAAAAACAAGGAGATACATGCAATAATGGGCCCTAACGGTTCTGGAAAAAGTACATTTACCCAAGTTATCCTTGGAAACCCTGTGTATGAGGTTGAAGGAGAATTGATTTTCAACGGAGAGGCTTTAAATGAGCTATCAACAGATGAAAGGGCAAGAAAGGGTATTTTCCTATCATTCCAAATACCCCCTTATCTAGAAGGGATTACGCTAAAAAACCTCTTGAAAAAGATCTATTATTTGAGAAGGGGTTATGATGAAAGGGATTTGAAACCCTATAAGGAATTTAGGAGAGAAGTGGAGAAGGCCTTGGAGATTTTAAAATTACCACCGGAGTTCTTGGAGAGAGAAGTTAACAAAGATTTATCAGGGGGTGAGAAAAAGAAATCTGAAATGCTCCAAATGCTTATCTTTGATCCCGAATTTATAATATTGGATGAAGTGGATTCTGGTTTGGATGTGGATTCATTAAAGGCAGTAAGCGACGCTGTAAACCATTTATATCAAACAAAAGATAACATTGGAATACTGATAATTACCCATTACAACAGAATATTAAACCATGTGAAACCAACACATGTGCATGTAATGAAAGATGGGAAAATAGTAAAGAGCGGCGGTTCTGAATTGGCTAACATCGTTGAGAAAGAGGGCTATGGACAAATCTGATTTTCCTATATTTGAGAGATATCCTGATTTGGTTTATTTGGATAGTGCGGCCACTACATTGAAGCCTAAAAAGGTGATAGAGGCGCTTAGCGATTTCTATAGCTACCACTATGCCAACGTCCATAGGGGAATCTATAGATTAAGCGAGGAAGCAACAGAGATGTTTGAAAAGGCTAGAGAATCCATAGCTCATTTTTTAGGTGCCTCTCCTGAGCAAATTATCTTCACAAAAAACGCCACAGAATCCTTAAACATGGCAATCTCCTTCTTTAGGGGATTACCTATAACGATTTCTATCTATGAACACAACAGCGTGTTTGTTCCAGCACAGCAATATTCTTCAAGACTTAAAATAATAGAATCACTAAGCAATATTTATCATAAAGAAGAGGTTTTAGCAATAACTGGGGCTAGCAATGTTGTGGGAAAAACATTTGATATTAAAGAAGCAAGGGACCTCTCTCATAATTTAATAGTTGACGGAACACAATATGTCCAACATTTCAATCCTAAGAACATTATAAAATATGTAGATTTCTTTGCTTTTTCAGGCCATAAAATATATGGGCCAACCGGAATTGGAGTTCTATATATAAAAGATCCCGAAGAATGGGAACCCTTATTATATGGCGGAGGTGCTGTAGATAGCGTTTCCATAGATATGATTAAATATGCACCATCTCCTTACAAATACGAACCTGGAACACCTCCTATAGCAGAAGCGTGGGCCCTAAAAACAGCAATAGAATTAATAGATTATGAGATTATTCAGGAGAGAGAAAGGGCTCTAATGAAACTAATGGAACAAGAAAAAGATTTATTGGAACAATATTCTATTTATCCGATCTCTGAAACAGAATATCCTCAGCTATCGTTCCAATTCAACTTTTTACACCATCATGATATTGCCCATTTGTTTGATAAAAAAGGTAACATAGCGGTTAGAACAGGGTTCCATTGTACTCATATGTTCCATCAACATATTGGAGCTAGGAAAGGAACAGTAAGGGCAAGTTTCAATCCATATTACAACGATAAAAACGATTTTTCCATATTTATAAAAACCTTTAGACATATAGTTGAGGAATATGGACATCTACAATGAATTCTATATTAATATCTATAAAAATCCCTTTAATTATGGGAAAATAGAAGATGCTGATTTAGTAATAGAAACAGAGAAACCTAGCTG
>WAPD01000002.1 GCA_015520875.1 Microcaldota archaeon | reverse complement strand
GTTTCAAGATAGGGAAATATTTGATTAGTGGATTCAGAGATAGCAGTTTCAATTTCCTTTGCATCTCGGGCAGGATGGAAAAAGAGTTTTTTATTTGTTGTTATGACATGGGCTGCAACAAGCTCTTTTAATCTCCCATTTAATTTGGAGGAGATTTGATTCAATTGGGTCCTTTTAGAAGGTTCTTTAACACTTAGTTCCATATTTTATAACATTTAGCAAAGTTTTTAAAAACTCATTATACCACATTTATGGAAAATGAAAATAGGCATTATTTCAGATACTCATTTGGGAATTTCAAAAGAACCATTTAAAACAGAAACCTTAACAGCTTTTAAAGAGAGCATTCAATTGTTTAAAAAGCACAAGGTGGATTTGATAATACATGCTGGGGATATTTTCGATAGAAGGACACCTAAGCAAGAATTTAGCTTTTTCTTCCTTTCCCAAATTATAGGATTGAAAGTGTTTGCTATCAATGGAAACCATGATATTGGAGGTGTTTTTGGAAGAAAATCTGTGTTAAATATGTTGGAAGAATCTCTGGGAAAATTTGATATAAACCCATTAATTGGAACACGCTGGGATAGAATGCCCAAAACCAAAGTCTATTCCAATGAAAAAATAAACATAATTGGGATAGATTACATTAGGGAAAAGGATTTTCTAAGGGAACTTTCGAGAATAGCTGAATTAATAGACCCTGATAAGAAAAATTTCCTAGTGATGCACCAAAATCTAAAACCTTTCTACGATGAAGGAGTTCCATTAGAGGAAATAAAGAAACATGGGTTTGATTTTATAATAAATGGACATTTGCACAATCCCCAGTATGAGAGTAAAGAGGGTGTGTTAATAGTTGGAAGTTCTTCTTTAACAAGGTTTTCTCCTCAAGAATTTACAGAAAAATATGTTTGGATTTGGGACAATGGTAGGATTGTTCAAAAAAAGGTTCCAAATATAAGAACAGGAAAGGTTGTAAAATTGGATTTAAGGGGGAAAAATCCTAAAGAGATTTACGATGCTTTAAAAGATTTAGATACAGGAGAGATTCTCTATGTGTATTTGAAATTAGATGAACGAATAGACTTATCCAATTTCATCAAGGATAACATCCATTTTAAGATAGAAGTAGAAAAGGAAAAGAGAACGTTTGAGGTTGAGAAGGGGGGAATGATAGTAATGGATGCTGTAGAAAGGGCTAAATCCCTCCTAAAAGACAAAACTTCTATAGATGTGGAGAAATATTTTTCTTTGTTGGAAGAAGAGGTTCCCCCAAACACCATATTAACTCAATTACTTAAATAAATTCCCTATAAATTTATGGAAGTTGTTATTTTAGCTGGAGGAAAAAGTAAAAGGATGCGCCCTTTTGAATTAAAACCATTGATCACATTGTTGGGAAAAACTATTTTAGAAAGGATAATGAAACAATGGAAAGGTTCCAAAATTTATATCATCTATAACGATGAAAGGATAAAGGAGGCTGCTTTAGAATATGGAAAAAAATATGGAATGGAAGTTATTCCTTTGAAACAAATACCAAAAGAAGGAACAGGTGGTGCCCTTTTAACTGCAAAACCCTACATTAAAGGAAATTTCTTTGTGATAGCAGCAGACCATGTGTTAGATTATTCTATTTATGAGGATTTAAGAAGAACAGCTCCAAATACCTTAATGGCCACTAAGGTGGAACAACCCCAAAAATATGGAACAATTATAGTGGAACAAGGAAAGTTAAAGGAAATAGAGGAAAAACCCGAACATCCTAAAAGCAACCTTGTAAACATAAGCCTCTATCATTTTACACCAGAGATATTTGAAAAATTGGAAGAAATTGAGGAATCTCCAAGAGGAGAATATGAATTAACAGATGTTTTAGAGGGAATGAACGTTTTAATAACAGAAAAGAAATGGATGGATGTTGCCTATCCATGGGAATTGTTAGATGCAATGGAATACCTTTTGGAACTAGAACCAGAGAGAAACAATGGAACTGTTGAAAATTCTATAATAAAAGGTAAGGTAATAATAGAAGAAGGAGCTGAAATAGTAAACTCTGTAATAGAAGGGCCTGTTTATATTGGGAAAAACGTTAAGATAGGTCCATATTCCCATATAAGGCCTAAAACATCTTTGGAACAAGGAGTTGAAATAGGTATTGGAACAACTGTTAAACATTCTTTAGTGATGGAAGGAACAAAAGCCAAACATCTATCCTATATTGGAGACTCGGTTGTTGGGAGGAATGTAAATTTTGGAGCTGGAGCTGTTACCGCCAATTTAAGGTTTGATGAAAAACCTGTAAAACCTATGAATAAAAGGAAGTTTGGTGCTATTATTGGAGATAATGTGAAATTAGGGGTTCATGCCATGTTAATGCCTGGAACAATAATAAAAAAAGGAGAATGGGTATTTCCAGGTGAAAAGAGGTGAGCTTAAAACTTTTTGAAGAAAGAAGAAAAAATTTAATGATTGCCACTTTTTACAAACTTTTACTGTATGGATTGGCAATTGGGTTGATTTTGTTTACTTATTGGTACTTTGAGAGCATCTTTGGAACATTAATAACATTTTTTTATGCTCTGTTTGTTTCATCAACCGCTTATTGGAACTTAAAAAACATGCCTTTGTATTTTAATGGTTGGAAGGCAGGTAGAACCTTCAAAGAACAACAACTTCTAAACATTATAGAGGAATTGAAAATAGCTGCCAATTTCAAAGAGCCCATTACCGTTTATATAATACCAGATTTAAGCATAAATGCATTTGCATATTCTCTCGACAATAAAAATATAATAGGAGTGCACACAGGAGCTTTAGAGAAGTTAAACAGATCGGAGCTATCAGCGTTGGTTGGACATGAATTGGCACATATAATAAACGCTGATTCCCACATAAAGGTTTCATTATATACATTGCTTTATTTCATCAGCGCATGGACAAGGTTTTTAGCAAGTGTGCACACCAAGAAAAAGGAGGCAAATAAATTCCTTTTATTAAGGCTTATAGTAGATTTTATTAGCATACTTATATTTTATGCGGTTATTAGAAAGAGGGAAACATTGGCAGATATAGAAGGTGTTAGATTAACTAGAGATAAGGAAGGAATGATTTCCCTTTTAAATAAATTAAAAAATGAAGTGGCACCAGAGACAGATTCATTAACAAGTGGATTTTACTTCTGGTCAGAGTTTTCTGAACTATTTTCCACACACCCGCCCAT
>WAPD01000001.1 GCA_015520875.1 Microcaldota archaeon | reverse complement strand
TAAATCTGTGATGAGCAGGGTTTTATTTGAACATCCTGAATTGAAAACCCAGATTAAAGATATTATACCTATAGTAAAAAAGGTAGTAGAAGAAGTTAACCAATTGCCCATGGGAGAAGTGGAAAAAGAATTCTCAAGATATGATTACCAAGAATTTGAAAGACCTGAAGAAAGGTTTTCTTTACCAGATGTTGTGTCCCAGGTTGTGTTAAGGTTTGCCCCAGAACCTTCAGGATATCTACATATAGGGCATGCCAAAGCCCTTTTTATAAACGACGAATTATTGAAAAAATATGGAGGAAAATTTATTCTAAGATTTGATGATACAAATCCAGAGAAAGCATCCCAAGAGTATGAAGACGCAATAAAAGAAGATTTGGAATGGTTAGGTGTTGAATTCCAAGAAGAAACCCACACAAGCGATTACATGGATATTATATATGATAAGGCCAGGGAATTGATAAAAAAGGGAAAAATGTATTTAACCCAAGAGCCTCAGGAAAAAATCTCGGAGATGAGGAAAACTTCCATTCCTATAAAAGATAGGGAAAGACCTATAGAAGAAAACCTAGAATTGTTTGAACAAGCCATAAGGGGGAAATTCAAAGAAGGTGAAATAGTTGCCCTTTATAAGGGAATTCTAGACAGTCCAAACACAGCGCTTAGAGACCCTACATTATTTAGAGTAATAGAAAAACCCCATTATAGAAAGGGAACCCAATATAGGTTTTGGCCAACCTATGACTTCGCTGCTCCTTTGCTTGATTCAATAGAAGGAATAACTCATGCGATAAGAAGCAAAGAATACGAACTTAGAACTCAAGTTTATTACAGCATTCTTAGAGACCTTAAGTTAAGGGAACCTTCGCTAATACATATTTCAAGGCTTGCAATAAAAGGTGTACCTGTTTCTAAAAGACTAATAAGGCCCTTGGTAGAAAAAGGAAAGGTTGAAGGTTGGGACGACATCAGGTTATCAACAATAAAGGCTTTAAGAAGAAGAGGTATTGTCCCAGAAGCTATAAGGGAATTTGTGCTTTCTTTTGGGATGGGTAAGCAGGAAAAGATAGTTGAATGGGATATGTTGCTAAAGATTAATAGAAAATATGTTAAAGCAGATGCCAAAACACCTTTCTTGAAGAAACCTGTAGAATTAAAGCTCTCCTACACAGATACCATAAACGGAGAAGAAGTGCTAATAGAAGGAACAGTATATATAGATAAAAGAGATTTAGCACCGATGGTCCATTTAAAAAATCTAGGAATTTTCCAAGTAAACCACGGTGTTTTAACGCCCATAAAAACTGGGAGAATTCCACCCCCTATCGAATGGGTTTCAGAGCCTGAAGAAGTAACAATAGTGGTACCTCATGAACTCTTTTTGCCAAACAATGAATTAAATCCCAATTCCCTAGAATATAAAAAAGGCTATATAGATAGAAAATTGGCAAATAAGCAATTGCTTTATATAGAAGAGATAGGGATAACAAAGAAAGATCCAAAGTTGGGTTGGATATTCGTATCATGAGAGAGTTTCCACCTGAAGTATTAGAGAGGGCAAAAAAAGCCTGGGAAATCTACGAGAAAACAAAAAATACCCGCATTATAGAAGAATCTCTATTGGAACCCCTAATGGTATTTGCTTATTATAGAAAACCTTCTTTGTTTCCTCCATTGTTGGACAGATATGCAAAACAAAAATGGTCCCAGGTTCCAGACAAAAAACAATATTTAAAGGAACAGGGATTAAATTTTGAAGACGGATTTATCTCGGTACCTGAATTCCTAACTTATTTTTATGAGCAACCCCTCTATTATAGGGAGGTGAAAAAGGGAAAGGTAAGGATTTATATAGAAGAGGATGGACTGTTAATGCTCAAACACAGGATCAAGGAGGATATAAAAAAGGTTCCAAGAGAATGGTTTAATAAAATGTTTAAGGATTGGAGAACACAAACCGAGGTAAAAATACTAAAAACATCTTCACACCCTCCATGTATAGAGGCTATTTTGGAAAAGATAAAAAAGGGCAACAATATAGGGCACTATGAAAGGCTTGCTTTGGGGTTGTATTTTGTTAATTTAAAGATGCCCATAGATGATATAGTGGAATTGTTTAGGCCTTTGCCCAATTTCAAAGAAAAAACAACCCGTTACCATTTAGAATTTATAAAAGAGAAAGGCTATAAAATGTATTCATGCAGTAAAATGAGGGAATTAAAGCTTTGTGTGGCCGATTGTGGGATAACCCATCCGATGGAGTGGCATTATGGAAAAAAGAATAAGAAAATACTTTAGCGATGCTTATAAAAACATTGAAATAAGCTTGCCCAAGGTGGAGCAACGAGAATTTGGTATCGGGAATTTAGAAAAGAAAATCTACAAAAGGCACATGGGTTTCCTTTCCTTAGAGGAACTAAAAACATTTCTGGTAAATGAAGCTCCTTTATATATCTCATATTCGGCAGCCTATTATAGAAATCCGACAGCCCCCATGGATAGGAAAGGTTTCCTGGGAGCTGACATTGTATTCGACATAGATGTCTCTCTGGAAAACCTAGACAAGGCAAAACAAGATATTATTTACCTTTATGATGTTCTAAAACAGGACCTTGGGTTTCATGATATTGTGGTTAATTATTCTGGAAATAGAGGGTTCCATGCCCATGTCAGAGATAAAGATGCTTTAGGTATTGGGAAAGAAGGGAGAAGCGCATTGGTAGAGTATTTCAACCTGGAAAAATTCAACTATAGAGAATTGTTAAAGAACTATAGAAGATGGAAAACATTAGGGTCTCAGGAATTAGAAATATTATCTTCGGGAGGAACATTGGGTCCTTCGCCTTCAGAATATAAGACAGGTTTTTTGGGAAAACTGCTGGCAACCCTTTATAGCTTGTTGGATGATGAAGGAAAGAAATATTTCTTAAAAGGGGACTGGAGAAAGGTAAAATCTTCTCATGTTAAACAAGCAATAGATAGGATAAAATTAAATTTAGATGTGGATACTCAAGTAACATCAGATTTATCTAAAATAATAAGATTGGAGAATTCCATACATGGTAGCACAGGTTTGCAGGCCAAAATTTTAGACATAAATAAGTTAGAAAATTTTGAACCATGGAGAGATGCTGTTGTTCTTTCCAAAGAACCCATTATAATTAAAATAACAGAATCCACAAAGCTTTTGAAATATAGGTTTTTAGAAGGGAAAGCTTATAAAGTGCCTGCTTTTCTAGGCATTTACCTTATTCTTCAAAAGAAGGCTGTGTTTTCTCAATAACCGGAATTAAAGAGATGGGAGGAGAACTTGCGATTATTTCAAATTCATCTTCTTTATACACATAGGCCCTATGATAGATAACCATTAGATTAGTTATCTCTTCTATAATTCTAAAGGGATCTTGGTCTTTATCCAAGTGCATACCAACGCCACTTATTAAAGGATCACTATTGGAGATATGGAAATTGGATATTCCTTTGGAATGAATTTCTTTTTTTAATTCACTTGAATAACTCTCAAACACAGGGACCGAGACAAAAAACCTTAAATAAGATTTCCTAATCAACGGAACTAACTTCAAAGACGGAACTTCTTTCCCATTCCAAGTTATCGGTTTCAGTGGTAAGGGCGAAACAAAGCCTGGAACCTCTGATTCTAGCTTCCAACCCTTTAATTCTATAGAACCATTCAAAGGCATATCTTTGGAAAGTTTTACCAATGCAGGCTTCATCCCTACCACATTAAAGAATGGAAGATAGGCTCCCTTTGAGGAAGTAGCTCTATTGTAAGTTTTTCGGGAATATAGATACCATGAGAAGCTTTATAGATTTTTAAAAGGATTTCTAAGGAGGTTTTTACCGCATGCTCTAGTTTTCCCTCTGAAAAGACCCAGCGATAGGTTCCTGTTCCCCACAATTCTATCTCCTTTGGAACCTCATAAAATGGAACAGAGGGTTGGGCAGCAACAATCCAAAGGCCTTTTATAGGGAACCCTGATTCTGTGCGTGCCCCTTCTATCCTAAGCTCTCTAAATAGAGG